>NZ_CP012698.1 GCF_001314225.1 Microbacterium sp. No. 7 | reverse complement strand
CCTGCGGATGGGGTGCCCGGCGCTGCGCGCCGTGCTCCGGGTGGGCGGCAAGCCGCCCACGGGGCCACGCAGGTCGGCCGCTGCGCGCCCTCCCCGAGGGGGCTGAGCGGGTGCCTCCGCCCCCGATTCGGAGGGGGCTGGGCATGCGTGCGCACAGAGGAGGGCGAGCCGGTAGGGGCGGCTCAGAGCCTCCCGGCGCTGCGCGCCGTTACGGCCTCCTGAGCCGCCGAGCTCGAAGCCGGCTCCCCTGCCGGCCCCTGTTCCCTGGCGGTGCCGATTCCGGCCGCTCTGCGGGCTCTCACGGCCCGCTGAGGGTGGTGCTGGTGTGGGCTCCGGGAACCGCTGCGCGGCCCCCTAGCTCCCCGGCCAGTGTCTGACCCAGCCTCTAGTGTTTCAGGTGTCAGATACACAACACAAGGGAGGACAGCAATGTCTACGTGGAACGTCATCACGATCACCGAGGCGCCGAAGCTGACGGAGAAGAGACTGCGGAAGGCGATCGACCGGGCAGGGCTCGACATGATGGATCAGGCCGTGGATCGAGACGGCGAGGGCTGGCAGATCACCGGGCACTCGAAGTACGAGGCCGAGGGGATCTACGACCTCACAAAGGACATCACCCGCCGCCATCCGGGATCGCGCGCCGAGGTCTTGCAGGAGTGGGACACCCGCGATGCCGACGAGGCGGGGCAGAGCCTCGACGTGTACGTGGGCGGCGAGTACCAGGCCGCACGCGCTCGCGTGTCCGGGCTGGTGCCCACGGACCTCGCGGCGAGCGTTGCGGCGGTGCGCGCTGCGCTCGGAGGCGGTGGGGATCTCGCGGCCGCGGCGCTCTGGCTGGTCAACGGCCTCGACGGCACCCGGTAGAAACCCCGCCGCCAGCGCCCCGCCGGGATCATCCGGCGGGGCGCTCTGCATCTACCCAGCGGCCCCCGGCCAATGTCCGACCCCCCTCCTAATGTTGTGTGTGTCAGATACACAACATGTCTTTAGGAGGACATCATGGGAATGGACGTCTACGGCAAGAACGCCACCGCCGAGGTCGGCGGCTACTTCCGCAACAACGTGTGGTGGTGGCACCCGCTCGCCGAGTTCCTGACCACGACCTACCCGGACCTCACCGCCGGGTGCATCCACTGGCAGAGCAACGACGGTGACGGGCTCGACGCGGCCGCGTCCGTGGCCCTGGCCGACGCGCTGGACCGTGACCTCGCCAGCGGGCGCGTGACGGCCTACGCCGATCAGTACGCCGCCGAGCTGAGCGCACTGCCGGACAGCGAGTGCGACCTGTGCCAGGGCACGGGCCTGCGCACCGACGCCATCGGCCGGGAGTACGGCTACGACAAGCCGCGCGACCCCGACACGGGCAAGGGCGGATGCAACGGCTGCGCCGGGACCGGCCGCCGCGAGCACTTCGGCAAGTCCTACCCGTTCGACGTGGAGAACGTGCGCGAGTTCGCGGCATTCCTGCGCCACTGCGGGGGGTTCGAGATCTGCTGATCTCCCCCACCCGAGCGCCCCGCCCGCGCGAGCAGGCGGGGCGCTTCCGTCTCCGTGCCAATGTCGGAGGCTCCGCCTATTGTTGTGTGTGTCAGATACACAACATATGGAGGATGCGATGAGCACCACGACGACGGACACGGCAGCGGAGATCCTGGCGAGCTTCGAGCTCAGCTTCGGGGCGATCTTCGACCGGATCGGCTGGGCCGAGGACGAGATCGCGCAGGCGGCGAGCAGGCACCCCGAGCAGGCTGACGCGATCTATCACTCGTTCTCGCTGCTCAGCGGTGGCGACGCCGCCGAGCGGATGAGCGTAGAGGCGGTCTACCGGGCGCACGCGCGGGAGATTCTCGAGAGGGTCGCGCACGGGCAGGACACCCGCCCGGGCACCGCTGTAGAGGTCGTGATCGGCCTGCTGGCGGCCGCAGAGCGCGCCCCGCTCTCACACGAGGGGTTCGGCCTGTGCGCGCGCCTGTGGGCCGTTGCGGGCCTGCCGGATCACGACGGGTTCACCGGGAAGCTGGAACACATCGAGGCGCTGCACGCCTCGCGCATCGACGCCGAGGAAGCCGACGCCCGCCGCGCATGCCGGAACGACGCCCGCAAGCTCGGGCGCATCGAGTGCGACGGCTGGCACCACGGCCAGCAGGTGCCCTGCACCTACGCCGCGTGAGTCGCGAGCGCCCCGCCGATCCGATCAAGCGGGGCGCTCCACCCGGGGCCGGTGCAATGTCGGACCCCGCCCATAGAGTTATAGGTGTCAGATACACAACAGATGGAGGGATCATGGCAACTGTCACCGTCGAGATCGACCGCGAGGTCATCACCGAGGCCGCGCAGATGGTCGGCTACTGGAACTCGGAAGAAGTGCTCAACCGGATCAACATGGGCGAGGGCTTCACTCTGGCAGCGCTGTTCGACGCGCTGCACGAACACGACACCGCCGACCACATCATCCGCGAGGTCTGGGAGGGCGAAACCGAGGGCGACCGCGACCCGCTCCCCTGGGCCAACGGCCACGGCTCCCGGCTTAGCGATGAGGAGTACCGAGCCCGCGCCGAGGATCTCGCCCACAACGAAGGTGCAGAGCGGTTCCACTTCGCCCCACGCCGGTCATGGGAGGACTAGCCCGGGGCCGCTGACGCGCGGCTCGGATGCCCGCCGGGATCGACACCGGTGGGGCATCCCCGCATGCCTGGCAATCGGCCGCGGCGAGCGCGGCAGGCGGCCTACGCGACCGGTCGCAGAGTCACCGGCGCCGATGCCGGGTAGGTCAGGGTCGCGGAGCCGTCCTCGAGGACCGACAGCACATACTCGCCCACCCGCGCCACACCATGCGCAGGGACGTCTACCGGGTCTTCCAGGAGCATGTCGCTGCCATCGAGGTCACGGATCTCGATAGTCGCCTGCGGGTTCCTGCGCGGGCCGAGCTGCGATGCCCGCCCCGTCAGATAGTGCAGACGCGGATCGTCGTGCGTCTCGAAGCTCGCGCGATTCACCCGCCGGGTCTTCCCCTCGGGCGCTCGCAGTTCGTTGGTAACCCCGCTGACCGCCCATGCGCCGACGATCGTTCCCTCAAAGACGGACACGAGGATGCGGACGCGCTCCGCCTTGGCTGCGTCCATTGCCCACGCCTCGCTCGCAGCCTCTTGCGGAGAGACCACAGACCCGCCGGCTCGGCGGAGCGTCTCGTGCTGACGAGGCCAGACGAAGAGGACGAGATCGTTCGGTTCAAATACCCACGGATATGCGCTCATAGATAGAAGTATCACATAGACGGAACTAAAGCGCAATAGATAGAAGTATCCGCCGAGCGCAGTGGAAAGGTTGCGAATCGTCATCGCATCGACTAGTGTTGTGTATGTCAGATACACAACACGTCTTAGGAGGACGAGATGACCACCATCCACAAAGCAACCGGAGCGGGCGACTTCCTCACGGCGGTCCCGGCGATGCTGGGCTACCGCCCCACCGAGTCGGTCGTCGCGGTGCCGTTCGCTGGCACTCGCACGATCGGCGCCATGCGCTTCGACGTTCCCGCCGTCGAGAACGCCGGCTCGTTCGCCGCGGTGGCGATGGGCCTGCTGTGCAAGGTCGAGAACGCCACCGGCGTCGCTCTGATCGTCTACGGCGAGCGCGAGCAGGCCGAGGCGGTCGGTTCGGCGATCGCCATGCAGGCCGACATGTGCGGGATGCAGATGATCGACCGGCTGTACGTCGCCGGGGACGCCTGGGGCCGCATCGGCGAGGACGGGACCGAGGCTCTGCCGGAGACTCCCGCGCACCTGGCGGCGATGCTGACCGCTTCCGACCAGCGCGCCGGGGCGACGCTCCCCACCGTCGACGAGGCGCTGGCGGCTCAGGTCGCGGAGGCTCTGCCGACCGACCTGCCGGTGGCGCTGGCGATGGCGGGCGGCGATCTGCTGGACGCGATCGAGCAGGCGCTGTCCTGGGATGGGTCGGACCTCGAGGCGGGCGCGGTGGCGCTGCTGTCGGCGATGCTGAACCGGCCCGCGACGCGCGATATCGCCCTGGTGCAGTGGGCGCACGGTTTCGCCGCCGGTGAGAGCGCGCTGGACGCGCAGATCGGCTGGGAGCAGGGCGAAAAGTACCCGGCGCACCTGGCGCGGGTCATGTGGGGTGAGGGGCCGCGCCCGGACCCGAAGCGTCTGGACGCCGCTCTAACGGCCTGCCGGTACGTCGCGGCCCTCTCGCCCGAGGAGGCGCAGGTGGGGCCGCTGGCGGCCGCCGCGTGGCTGTCCTGGGCGCTGGGGCGCTCCACCCACGCCGACGCCTACGCGCGTCGCGCGCTGGCGATCGACTCCGAGCACGGACTGTCGCAGATCGTGCGGACGTTCGTGGATGCCGGTCACCTGCCCGAGTTCGCGTTCTCGCGCTGACCCTGAACGCCGCACCCTCCCCCGGGAGGGTGCGGCCCGGACCTCACCGAGGACACCATGACCGACCAGCTGACGCCCGCCGAGGGCATCACCGTGACCCACTACCGAGGCCAGCGCGACGGCGTGCCGGTGGTGCAGATCGACACCGCGCAGGATGCCGGATGGCTGCGCGTGAACCTCAACGACGGCCCGCCCCTGTACGACGGCGACCCCGAGCGGCACGACGCGCCCGGAGCGTTTCGCGGGCCGTCCGCGCCCGACTCGATCCTGGTGCAGGGCGCGCCCGAGTCCGCGCAGCAGATCGCGGATGCCGTGATCGCCGCCGGGTACGGCGACGCCGAAACGTTCGCCCTCGCACTGCGGGCGCAGCCGATCGACGCGCACACCGTGCGCGCCCTCATGGCCAAAGCCGCACGCGCAGCGTTCGGCACCCTCAGCGTGCAGGTGGCGGACGTCCGCGAGGGGATCGCGAACCTCAACGCCGCCGCCGAGGGTGACAGCAACGACGCCGAGATCGAGGCCGCGCACGACATGCTCAACGCCGCCGCGTGGCTGGCAGACAGCGTGGACAGCGGCATGCGCTAGCCGCCGCGCGGATGCCGGCCCCTGCCGGGTCGGTGTCCGCGCGTCTCCTGCCAATGTCGGACCCCTCGCGTAGTGTTGTGTATGTCAGATACACAACACGTTCAAGGGAGGACGATATGACTGACATCACCATCACCGCCCCGGCCAGCGGGATCGCGGAAGGCCCCCTGACCTTCCCCGGCACCCCGCCGGTCACCGACCGCCGCGGCGCGTTCGCCGGCGAGCTGGCTCGAGCTCACTCCGAGCTCGAGCAGGCCCGCGCGCAGGTCGCCGAGCGCGAGCGCGAGATCGAGCGGCTTCGCACCGAGCAGATCACGGACGGGTCGGACCCCCGCCTGATCGACTTCTGGGACAAGGCGGGCCGGATCGCCGATCACGCCGACTTCTGCCAGGAGTACGACCGTCTCGCCGAGGCGATGAACGGCACCCCCCGACACCGCGACTGGGAGGTCGAGGCCGAGGTCACCGTGACCGTTCGCCTCACCTACTCCACGAGCGCCACGACGGAGGACGACGCCGACGAGAACGCCCGCGACGGGATCGACATCGACGATGTGATCGCCGCCTACCGCGACAACGGGAGCGAGAGCTTCGACGTGTCGATCATCAGCACGGAGCGGGTCTAACCCACCCCTGGCGGGGCACACAACGCCCCGCCAGGGCCACCGACCCGGACGGAGCCCAATGACCACCACCGACACCACCGCCGCGCTCGCCGCAACCGGCCCTCTGGTGTGCGCCGAGTGCGGCGACCAGGACGCCAACGGCTACGTCGTGACGATCCTCGACACCGCCGATCCCAAGCACACCCGAACGGAGGTCTGTACCGACTGCCACGCTGCGCTCGCCGCGTGACACCGACGCGGCGGAACCTCCGCCCGCCCGCACCGGAACCTCCCATGTCCGGGAGGGGTGCCAGCCCCGGCCTATATGAGGCAGCACCCCTATCCCGGTGCTCGCCAATGTCGGCGGCAAGTGCTACTGTTATGTATGTCAGATACACAACACAGTCACTAGGAGGAGCCATGACAACCAAGGTCACCTACGAGTCGATCTCCACTCGGATCTACGACACCAAAGAGGGCCAGCCCGCCAACAACAACAACATCTCCTACCGGATGCAGGATCTCGACGACTACGGCCGCCGCGGCTTCGCTCTGATCTCGACCGTCACCGCTCCCACCAGCGACGGCACCCTGATCATCGACACCCTCGCCCGGACCACCGAGACAGACGACTAGGCAAGCGGGCGCTCGCCGCATCCCCGGCGGGCGCCCCCCTCCTCGCTCGAGCTCGAGCGCTCGAGCACGAAACCCCTGCGGGCATCCGCTTCCCTTTGTCCGCCCAATCTGCTACTGTTGTGTATGTCAGATACACAACACGTTCGGGAGGACGACATGAACACCACACTCACCACCGCCACCGCCCTCGAGGCCCGCGCCGCCTGGTCGACGATCACCGAGCCCGGCGACGCCACCGCCGGAGCCCTCACCCGCCACGCCGGCCACACCACCGCCCTCGAGGCGCTCGCCGCAGGCCGCGACACCCTCCTCGCCGCCCTCACCGCGGCAGACATCGACGCCGACGAGGCCACACAAGCCGCCGCCCGCTGGCTGCCCCGCCACAACCCCCGCCACATCGACGAGGCCCTCGCGCTCGCCGCCCGCCACGGCATCACCCTGATCGACCCGGCCACCATCCCCGGCCTCAGCGACCTCGGCGACGCCGCCCCGCACGTCATCTGGGCGCGCGGCACCCTCACCCCCCTCACCCGCGACCTGAGCGACCGGCTCGCCCTGATCGGAGCCCGCGCCGCCACCAGCTACGGCGAGCACGTCACCGCCGAGATCGCCGCCGACCTCGCCGGCCGCGGCATCGTCATCGTCAGCGGCGCCGCCTACGGCATCGACGCCGCCGCTCACCGCGCAGCGCTCGCCGCAGGCGGGTCCACCGTCGCCTGGCTGGCCGGCGGAGCCGACCGCCCCTACCCCGCCGGGAACAGCGACCTGATCGCCCGGATCGCCGATCGCGGCGGCGCGATCGCCAGCGAGGTCGCCCCCGGCGCGGCACCTACCCGCTGGCGCTTCCTCGCTCGCAACCGACTGATCGCCGCGACCACCGCCGCGACCGTCGTCGTCGAGGCCGGCGCCCGGTCGGGGTCGCTCACCACCGCGAACCACGCCGCGACCCTCGGGCGCACCATCGGCGCGGTCCCCGGCCCGATCACGTCCGCCGCATCCACCGGATGCCACCGCCTCATCCGCGAGGCCGACGCCCACCTGGTCACCAGCGCCGACGAGGCCTACGAACTGCTCGGACGCTGAGGACCGCGGGGGCCGGCCACCCGCCGGCCCCCGCACCACAGCCCGGAGAGGACACCCCCATGGGAAACCCGCAGAACCTCGACCCGCTCGCCCTCGCGACGCCCGCGCTGCTGCTGCTCTGGCTCGCCGCGCTTCTCGCGCTGCTGCTGTGGCGCCGCCACATCCGCAAGGCCCCGATCGCCTCACACGGCGACATCCTGCACCGCGCCGCTCGAGCTCGCCGACACGCGGCCTCGATGATCACCTGGCACATCCTCGGCGGCATCGTGCTCCTCGGCGCGTTCGGGCTGCTCTCCTGGCCTGCCGCGGCCGCCGGCATCCCGCTGCTGCTCATCCCCGCGTTCGGCATCCGCAAGTGGGCGCGCACCGCGCGCACGCTCACCCGCATCCTGCACAGCCCCGCCCCTCACACCCGCGCGCAGCTGCGCACCTGAACCCCCGACCACCACCACAGGGGTTGCAGCATCCCCCGACATGCACTAGTGTTGTGTATGTCAGATACACAACCTCATAGCAGGGCAACCACAGACCCCCAGACCCGCGGGGATCGCACCACCAGGTCGATCCCCCCGGCAGGACGGGCGCCAACACGCAGCCTGATGAGCGCTCGCCGCTCGCCGCTCGCCCGTCGATGGCAGCCGGCCCTTTCGTCCTCCACCCGGCCCGCTGCCGGCGGGGGCGGCGCCCCTGACACCGCCGCCCCCGCCCCTTCCGCATCGCCTTCGCCCGCGAAGACCTCCGCCCGCATTACGGCGGCGCGAACACCACGGCGGCCGCTGGATAGGCAGCGCCTCGAGCGCCAGCAGATCCGCTTCCCTTCGTCCGCTCGGTCTGCTAGTGTTGTGTATGTCAGATACACAACTAGCTCAAGGAGGATCATCATGCGTTGTCTGATCTGCGGCCAGCCGAAGGTTATGTACCTTCCCTCCACCGACGTCCCGGACGTCGGCCTGTACAGCTGCGAGTGCGGGTTCGAGATCGAAGGCCCCGCCGAGGATGCCGTCCGGCCCACTCAATCCACCCGCTCACCGCTCAGCCGCCCCACGCCGATCGCAGTTGCCCGGATCGGACAACTTGCGACGAGCGGCCCCTACCGACGCTGATCCGCATCGACCGCCGGCGCTGGCACTACGAACAGAGCGGCCGTGCAGCGTTCGAGCAGGTGCTGCTCGACGTCGCCGGCGTGCAGCGGCGCCTGGCCGAGGCCTCGCGCCGGCCGCTGCTGCATGTACCAGTACAGCTGCCGGTTGCCTTTCGCGTTGTGCTGCTGCGCGAGTTCGCGCGCTTCGTCTCGGGTGAACAGCCACACCTGATCGGTAGACAGCAGCGCCAATGCGAGGATCTCCGCCCGCAGGTCGTCGGGGAAGTAGAACCCGACCGACAGCGCGCCCTTGCCGCCCGAGGGAGAGGGAGCCGTCTGGGTCTTGACCTGAACGGTGACAGCCTCCGCGCGCAGCGGCGAGTAGACCACCAGGTCGATACCGGAGTCCGTCGTCATCCTCGCCGAGTCGATGCCGAGCTTGAGGAGCCGATACTGCACGAGCAGCTCGCCCGCTGCGCCGATGTGCTGGGTGGTGGTCACCGCGGCATCGTCTCACGCCGTCGATCCCCTGCCGCTGCAGACCCCTTGCCGACGTCCGCCCCTGCTGCTAATGTTGTGCATGTCAGATACACAACACACATGGAGGATGCCATGACCATCACGACCTGGATCGCCACCCACAGCGACGGCACGACCTGCACGGTCGCCACCACCACAGCGAACTGCTCGCACAACCACACGTACACGGCGCCCACCGAAGCGCCCGGCACCAAGGGCCTGCTGATCACGACGACCGGCGAGCTCGCGATCGCAGCGTTCGCCGAGCTCGAGGACTACCAGCGCGCGGTCGGCGGCTACATCGAGACCGTCAGCCTCGACGACCGCCACGACCTCATCGCCAACGAGGAGGGGCTGATCCAGCGCCTCCCGATGAACCTCCTTGCCAGCGCGATCGCGAAGCGCCCGCTCGTCGGCGACGTCGTGATCGTCGGGTTCGATGACGCCTCGGGCGACTTCGTCGACGTCGACGACTCGATGGTCGACAGCATCCGCCGCACACTCAGCGCGTGATGCCCCAGCCGGCCTCGCCGACGTCCACCGCCTGCCAGCGGTGGACGCTCGGCCGACACTCCTGGCGCCATGCCTCCGAAGGCGGGTTCGATCGCCGGCGGTTCACCGTCGCGGCGATCCCCGAGGCAGTCGCGCGCGCATTCGTATGCCGCCATCACTACAGCGCGTCCTACCCCGCCTCCCGCCTCGCGTGGGGCCTGTTTACCGATGACGAGACCCTCTTCGACGACGGCCCCCTGGTCGGCGTCGCCGTCCTGTCGGTGCCCATGCGAGCAGCCGTCCTCACCAACGTCTTCCCCGAGCTCGAGCCGTTCACCGAATCGCTCGAGCTCGGCCGCTTCGTGCTCACCGACGCCGTGCCGGCGAACGCCGAATCGTGGTTCCTCGCACAGGTCTGGCGCCAGGCCGCCGCGGCCGGCCTCCGGGGGATCGTCACCTTCGCCGACCCTCTGCAACGGCAGCGCACGGTCGCTGACGTCAACGAGGACGGCCAACCGATCACCCGCATCGAGACGATCACCCCCGGCCACGTCGGCGTGATCTACCAAGCCACCAACGCCGTGAGCCTCGGCCGGTCCACCGCCCGCACGATCAACTACGTTCCCTCCGCAGGGCTCGTGCTCTCGGAACGCACGCTCTCGAAGATCCGAACCGGCGAGCAGGGCTCCGACGCCGCAGAGCGACACCTGGTGACCCTCGGCGCGCGAGCACGCCGAGTACACGAGGACGCCCGCAGCTGGCTGCGCACAGCGCTCGAGGAGATCGGGACGCAGAAGATCCGCCACCCCGGCAACCACCGCTACGCCTGGGCGCTCGGCACCGCCCGCCAACGGCGCCGGCAGCTGATCGCGCTCGAGCAGACGCCCTACCCCAAAGCCGCGCGAGATCTCCTAATGCAGCGCATTCCAATCGGGGCTTGACGACCCTCTCCCGCGCGACTAGTGTTGTGCATGTCAGATACACAACATAAGTCGTCGGGGAGATCTCGTCGACACGGCGAGCACTCCCCCGAGTGACACGCGACCGCGAGCCGGCCAGCAGTGGCCCCGACTCGTGGCCGCTCCAACTCGCCGTCCGCGAACGGCCGGGAGACCGGCCTATATGCAGTGAGACCCCGGGAGGTCACCCAATGAAGCTCACCCGCACCGCAGGCGCCGCAGCCGGCGTCGTCGGCGTCGTAGCAGCCGCCGCGCTGCTGCTGACGAACCTCGGCGTCGACGCCGGCGCATCCCCCGCACCGCTCCCCGCGTCCACGTCGACGAGCTCGCAGCCGTCACCGGCAGCCACCGCGGCCGAGGGCTACTCCCGCGACCTGTTCGGCCCCCGCTGGGCCGACGTCGACCGCAACGGGTGCGACACCCGCAACGACATCCTCAGCCGCGATCTCGTCGACGTCGTCTACAAGCCGGGCACCAACGACTGCGTCGCACTGACCGGCATCCTGCACGACCCGCTCACCGGCGAGACAGTCACCTTCACCCGAACCAGCGAGGGCTACCAGCCCGTGCAGATCGACCACATCATCCCCCTCGCCGTCGCCTGGTCATCGGGAGCCGACTCCTGGACCGCCGAGCAGCGCGAGCGGTTCGCCAACGACCCGGCCAACCTGCAAGCCACCACGGCCAACCAGAGCAAGGGAGACAGCACCCCGAGCCAATGGCTGCCCGCCGGCGACGCCGCCGCCTGCACCTACTCCACCCGTTACCTCGAGGTCGCCGTCGACTACGCCCTCGAGATCTCCGCAGCCGATCGCAGCGCCCTCGATCGCGCAATCACCCGCTGCCCGAGCACTCGATGACCCGCCCCAGGAGACCCGCCATGAACTTTGCCCTCCACCACATCCGCATCAGCGACGAGACCGGCACCAACTACACCGACCTGTTCGCCGATCTCGACCTGGACAGCTTCGATCTGCTCGCCAGCGCGGCCGGCCCTCGAGGCATCGACGCCATGGTCCCCAACGCGCCACACTCGCCGCGCGCCAACGCAGACGGCCCGCTCGGCGCGGTCATCGTCCGATGGATTCAGTCGCGCGTCGACACGCCGGCCGACCGCTACGGCTGGCAGTACCTCGACGCCGCGGACATCCACACCATCGCCTACCTCGACGACGCCCCCGGCGAGCTCGAGTTCATCAACATCTTCGGCCATGTCGAGCACGGCCGCCGCGGCTACCGGCTGCGCGCCATCGCCGACGCCCTCGGCCTGCTCATCGAGTACGACCTGCACTGAGAGGACACCACCGATGTCGACCCTCGATCTCCTCACCGACACCTTCCCGCACGGAACCCCGGACGGCTACCGTCTCGGCTGCCGCACCGCGGCATGCCCCGCCGTCCTCCCCTGCCGCGCAGTGCACACTCGCTATTGCGGCGACTTCACCTTCGCCAAACTCATCGACGCCGGCGTACCGCTGACCGAGATCCTCGAGCGGGACGCAGCCGCGAAAGAGGGCATCCGCCAGCGCGACAAGATCGCCGCCCGCGAAGAGCGCCGCGCAGCTGCACACCCGAAGGCCGCACGGCCGCGGGCACGCGCCGTCGCCAAGACCACGCCACCCCGCGCCACGACCGCCCCGCAGCGCCAGACGCCGCCGGCGCGGCCGCAGCGACCCCACCCCGGGTACAAGTGGCTCACCCAGGCCACCGAGGCGATCCCGCAGCTGCCTGCAGACCTGCAGACCCGGCGCCGCGAAGATCTCGCGCAGTACCGCCGCGAGCTCGATCAGCACGTCGGCGAGCTCGAGCAGTGGCGACAGAAGCGAGCCGTCGCCCGCGCCCAGCTGACCGCAGCGGCCGCAGCGCTCAAGACCGCCACCATCGCATCCGGCACAGGACTGTCCGTCAACGGCGCGATCGAGAACGCGCTGAGCGCCGCGACCAACCAGCACCAAGCTGCCGCCGCGGCGCTCGCGAGCATCGACCAGGAGCGGCCGGGAGCACCCGCCAAGCCTCGCTCCCCGCGTCCCCGTCGCGCCCCGCGCGTCACCCAGCCTCGCCAGCTGCAGCCGCACGGCACCAACGCTTGCCGAGCACGCGGCTGCGATCGCCCCGAGTGCGTCGAGGCAGGCCGTGAGTATCACCGCCGCTGGATGCAGCAGCGCCGGGCCGAGGGCATCCCGCTCGAGCACCACGGCACCGCCTACGGGTATCAGCTGGGGTGCAAGGACCGCGAGACCTGCCCGGCGGAGATCTCCTGCGCTGACGCCTCTCTCGCCGAGGAGCGGCGCCGGCGTCGTGAAGCCGGCATCACCGAGCAGGCCGCTCGTGTGCCCGCCGAGCCCGTCCGGGAGCACGTTCGACAGCTGATGGCCGGCGGCATGACCGTCCTGGGCATCGCCGAGAAAGCAGACGTCTCCAAGACCGGGGTGAAGATCCTTCTCTACGGACGCTCCGGCGCGCGTAAGGGCGAGCTCCCCCGGGAGATCGAAGAGTCCAAGGCGCAGCGCATCCTCGCGCTGCAGCCCACCGGCATGACCCTGGCAATCTCCGCGTGACCCCTCGAAAACGACCCCCTCGGCGACCGTTCGACCTAGGGGCTCCGACGCTCACCAGGTAGCATCTGATCTGGGCACCCGTCCGTAGAGCATCCTCTGTTCGCAGTGGTGCCGCCCTCCCAGTTGTGTATCTGACAATCCGCATCTGAGTTGGCTCCGGACGGGTGCCCTTTTACGCGCGCGCACACACGGCGTTCACTCCATAGCACCGCCCGCGGCTTTTCCTGAGGCGCCGACTTTCGGGGCTCAGCGGTTATCCGCCGATACTCTGAGGGGCGCAGGGAACTCCGTTGGGCGGCCCTCGACGACGCGCAAGGAGCACCGTGACCCGTATCTTCGACAACATCGAGCTCAACCTCGGTGGTCACCTCGTCGAGACGCTTTCCGAGTCCAACCGCATCGACGCCGCTGTTGGGTACTTCAACATTCGCGGCTGGAAACTGTTTGGTGACGTCGTCCAAGGACGCGATTCTGGCGGCTCACCCATCGCTCGAGTGCTGATCGGCATGGTTCATGGCGAGCCAGAGGAACAGGTGCTCGACCACCTGCAGCGCACACTCGAGGGTGGACCACTTGAGGACGTGATCGACCGCAAGACCGCGCAGGCGCGTCAGCAGCAGGCAAAGCTCAAATTCCGACAGCAGCTAATGCGCGGCGCCCCCACCGCGCAGGACGAGGCCACCATTCGGGAACTTCGCGCGCAGCTGGCGGACGGCCGAGTCGCGATCAAGCTGTTCACTCGCCGGCCCCTCCACGGCAAGACGTACATTTGCCACCGGGACGACAAGATCACACCGATCGTCGCCTACGTCGGCTCATCCAATCTCACGATCGCCGGCCTCGCGAACAACTACGAGCTCAACGTCGACGTCGTCGACTCGGACGGAGCCGCAAAACTTGACAGCTGGTTCGAGGATCGGTGGAACGACAAGTTTTCCATCGACGTCACCGCCGATCTCATTGAGATCATCGACGAGTCCTGGGCGAGCGAGACGCCGCTGACCCCCTACGAGGTCTACCTCAAGGTCTGCTGGCATCTCTCCCGCGATGTGCGCGAGGGGCTCATCGAGTACACCCTGCCGCCGTCGATGCGCGACCAGCTGCTCGAGTACCAGGAGAGCGCCGTGAAGACGCTGTCCCGTCGCATCATGACCAAGGGCGGCGCCATGCTCGGCGACGTTGTCGGCCTCGGCAAGACGATCACCGCAACAGCCACCGCGATGATGCTCAACGAGGCCGAGGGCTACCGCACGCTCATCGTGTGCCCCGTCAACCTTGTGAAGATGTGGGAGGAGTACAAAGAGCGCTACGCCCTGAATGCCACCGTCGTCCCGTACAGCATGGCGGCGAAGCGCCTGCCCAACCTCGGCCGCTACCAGTTCGTGATCGTCGACGAATCGCACACGCTGCGCAACGACACCCGTCAGGACTATCGGGCGCTCTACGACTACATCCGCAACTACGACTGCCGAGTGCTGCTGCTCACCGCGACGCCGTACAACATCCGCTTCAAGGACGTCGGGAATCAGCTGGGGCTGTACATCGACCCCGACGACGATCTCGGACTGCAACCCGTGGTCGCGATGTCGCTGGACGACCGCTTCGCCGAGAAGCTCGACGGCAAGACAAGCACGCTCGAGGCGTTCAAGCGCAGCGAGGAGCCCGATGACTGGAAGCGGCTGATGAGCGAGCACCTCATCCGCCGCACCCGCTCGTTCGTCCGCAAGAACTACGCACTGGTCGACGAGCACGGCAAGGAGTACCTCACCTTTGCGAACGGTACGAGGTTCACATTCCCGGCCCGCGTACCCAAACCGCTGGTGCACTCGTTCGGCGAGCACGACCCAGCAGCCAAGATGGAGTCCGTCGAGACCCTCGACGCGATCGACAACCTGAACCTGCCGCGCTACAACCTGTCCGCGTATCTCCGGAAATCGCTCGACCTCACCCCCGAGGAGAAGGTGATCGTCGAGCGCTTCGAGCGCGGTAGCGGCCACCTGATCGGGTTCGTCCGCAGCGGGCTGTATAAGCGGCTGTCCAGCTGCGGGTACTCGTTCATGGTGTCCCTGCAGCGCCACATCGCCCGCAACCAGCTGTACATCTACGCCGTCCAGAACGACCTCGACCTCCCGCTGGGCACGCTGCTGGATGTCATGCTCACCTCGTCCGAAAGCGACGACGACGCCGAGGAAGATTACGAGGGCATCGAACCTCCGGCATCCGGCGACGGCCAGAGCGAGTATGAGGCGCTGCGTGCATCGACACCGAAGTCGGTGCGGTGGATCCGCCCCTCCGTCTTCACCCCGAAGCTGCTCGACGACCTCAAGGCCGACACGACGACGCTCACCGGTTTGCTGAATGAGTTCGGCGCGTGGACGACGAACGCGGACTCAAAGCTGGCCGAGATCCTCAAGTTGCTGACCGAGACACACCCCGACGAGAAGGTGCTGATCTTCACCGAGTACAAGGACACGGCGAACTACGTCGCCGAGGCGCTCAAAGCCGCGGGCATCGACCGGGTGGGGATCGCCAGCGGCGACACCAACAACCCGACCGACGTCGCCCGCAGATTCGCCCCGCTGTCCAACATGCTTGGCTCCGCGACGCTCACCGACATCGAGCTCAACAAGATCATCGACCCCTCAGCCGAGTACCGAGTGCTCGTCGCGACCGACGTGCTCTCAGAAGGACAGAACCTGCAGGACGCGCACATTGTGGTCAACTACGACCTGCCGTGGGCGATCATCCGGCTGATCCAGCGGGCAGGCCGCGTCGACCGCGTCGGCCAGAAATCCGACGAGGTCATCATCTACTCGCTGTGGCACGACGGCGTGGAGCAGGTCCTGAATCTCCGCCAGCGCATCGCAGACCGCCTCCATGCCAACGCCGAGGTATTCGGATCAGACGAACAGTTCTTCGGCTCCGAGGACGAAGTCAAGATCATCGAGGATCTTTATAAGGGCAAGCTCGACGACAACGAGATCGACAACGAGGTCGACGCATCGAGCCTCGCTTACGAAGTGTGGAGCTCCGCCGAGCAGGAGCACCCCGAACTCGCTGACCGCGTCAAAGCACTGCCGGATCTCGTTTACGCGACCAGGCCGTCACTGTCCGACCGGGACGTCGACGGCGTGGTGTGTTACGTCCGCACCGAGAACGACAACGACGGGTTCGGGTTCGGGTCGGCAGAGGGCATCCGTCTGCTCACCGGGCAGGAGGCGCTCAGCCGGTTCCGCTGTGACATCGACACCACGGCGCTGGCCGCCCGCGCGGACCACTTTCCGCTCCTGGTGCAGATGGCGCAGGGAAACCTCATCCAGAGCGGCAATATCGAGGGCCGCCTCAGCGGCGTCCGCAAGCGGGTATGGAACCGTCTCAACGGCGCCCTGGTAGCCGGGAAGGGCGACGTCGCCGACGCGCTCGAAGCGATCTTCACACGTCCTCTCACCAAGGAGGCCGAAAAGCGATTCACGACCGCGCTGGCCGCGCGCAGCGACGTCGACGACCTGGCCGACCTACTCGTGCTGCTCCATCGCGACAAGCGGCTTGTGATCGACATCGCGGCAGCCGATCCGATCCACATCGTGTGCTCCATGGGGGTGGTGTCATGAGTGCATCAACCCGGATGAAGCTCGTCAACTCGGGTGATTTTCAGACGCTGTTTCTCGAGGAACTCGGCTGGGACAAACCAGACCTCGCACCGCTGCGCGTCACCGTCGACGAGCAGACGTACACGCTGCAGCAGGTCGCCGGCTACTCGGGTCTGCGGGTCTGGCTCTGCAACGACCTTCCAGATGCGCGCACACAGCGACTGATCGACCAGCACGTGCGCAAAGTCTCCGACGCACGACTGCTCATCTTCTCCGACCACACCCGCCAGGAGTGGCGGTGGCTGCAATCGGCAGATGCCGAGGGTGTCGGCCAACCTCGTTTGGCACTGCATCGGCACACCGTTGGCACCACCAATGAGGCCCTCAATCAGCGGCTCGGCACCATCGAGATCAAGATCAACGAGAGCCCCACCCTCATCGATGTACTGCGCAAGATGCGCGCGGCTTTCGACGCCGACATCGTCACCAAACGGTTCTACGACCAGTTCGTCCGCAGACAGCGCGCTCTCACCGTCGCCATCCAGGGCATCCCCGACGACAGCGAGCGGGAGTGGTACTCCTCGCTGATGATGAACCGGCTGATGTTCATCTACTTCATGCAGAAGAAGTCGTTCATGGATCAGGACACCGACTATCTGCGGAATCGCCTCAACCAGCTGCGTGATCTGGTTGGCGAGGGCCAGTTCTACGGGTTCTATCGCGACTTCCTGCTCCCGATGTTCCACGAGGGGCTGGGCCAAAAGGTGGAGTCGCGCCAGTATCCCAACGACGTCGTCGCCGGCCTGGTCGGCGACGTGCCCTACATCAACGGCGGAATCTTCGCCGAGCACAAGCTCGAGCACGACAACACCATCGAGATCCCCGACGAGATCTTCACCTCAATCTTCGACCTGTTCGACCGCTTCCAGTGGCACCTCGATGATCGTCCAACCGCGTCCCAGAACGAGATCAACCCCGACGTGCTCGGCTACATCTTCGAGCAGTTCGTCAACGAGAAGGAAAGCCTCGACAACCGCGGCTCCGACAAGGGCGCGTACTACACCAAGGAAGACGTCACGCACTTCATGGCCAGCAATGCCATCGTGCCCGTGTTCCTCGAACGGCTGATCGCCCGCACCGGCGTCAATCCGTGGCGCTACGTCCGTGAAGCTCCCGAACGATACATCTGGTCCAGCCTGGCCTGGGGTATCGACCAGCCGCTGCCGACCGAGATTGAGGCACAGCGCATGGCTCGGCGCCGCCCCCTGTGGGACGGTCCCGCCAGCGAGAATCTCGGCCTCCCGGGAGAGACCTGGTGGGAAACCGACCGGCGGCGCAACGAACACGCCAAGCTGCTCGCCGCCGCCAAGTCCGGGCACATCGACTCCGTCGACCGAGCCGTCACCGAGAACATCGACCTCGAGCAGCTCGCGGTCGACACGATCGACCAGCTGAACGCCCCGGAGCAGGCACTGGCCGCGTGGCAGATCCTCACTGCCCTGCGCGTCATCGACCCCGCGTTTATGCGCAAGTCGGATGTCTCACGAGACAACGGTCGGAACGCGCTGGAGCAAGATGGCCTGGCCGCGTAGACATCGCCTGATTCGTTCTCAACCTATCGGCGGTTCAGTGTCAGGGGACGTCTGCGGTCAGGATGCCGCGTTCGATTAGGTGCAACCGTGTCTGATCGAGACTCAGCTCAGCAGCCTTATTGCAAACACGGCGGTGCGCCCAGCGCAGATTCTCTGGGCTATCTAGCCATTCGGGCGTGAGCTTGAAGTGCACTGGGCTGACCCCGTTTCGTAGGTCCGGTTGTTATGTGAGTCGTCCTGTCGTCCGCGGTCGCGGGCAGGGAGACTGGTCAGATCATGACGAACAGCAGGAAGCGGCACACCCCGGAGCAGGTCGTCCGCAAGCTCGGGCAGGCCGACAGGATGCTCGCCGACGGCGCCGACATCGCGGCGGTGTGCCGGGACCTCGGAGTCTCCGAGCAGACGTATTACCGGTGGCGGAACCAGTACGGCGGGCTCAAGGCCGACGACGCGAAACGGCTCAAGGAGCTCGAGAAGCAGAACGCAACCTTGAAGCGGCTGCTCGCGGAGGCGGAGCTGGAGAAGGCGGCGCTCAAGGAGCTGGCTGAGGGAAACTTCTAAGCCCGGACAGACGCCGCGCCGCCGTCGCTCACCTCAAGCGCAAGCTGCAGGTGAGCGAACGGATGGCGTGCCGTCTGGTCGGGCTCTCACGCTCCGCCTACCGGCGCCCGCGCAAGGGCGACACCGTCGCGGACCCGGACCGGGCGCTCAGGGACTGGCTGCGCGCCTGGGCGAAGAGCCACCCCCGCTACGGGTACCGACGCGCGTACCACGACGCCCGCGCCGAGGGCTGGGCCGTGAACCACAAGAAGATCCAACGCCTCTGGCGCGACGAAGGGCTCCGGGTCCCGCAACGCCGTCGCCGCAAACGCGTCGGGTCCTCCACCGTCGGCCCGCCTACAGCAGACGCACCGAACGTGGTGTGGGCCGTCGACTTCCAGTTCGACGCGGACGAGCAGGGCCGCCCGATCAAGATCTGCTCGATCGTCGACGAGCACACCCGTGAGTGCATCGGCGGGCTCACCGAACGGTCGATCACCGCCGACCGCCTCACCGCCCACCTCGAGGACCTCGTCGCCGTGCGCGGCGCCCCGGCTGTGCTCAGATCGGACAACGGACCGGAGTTCATCAGCGAAGCGATGGCCGACTGGGCCGGCACCCGCACCGGGCTGTCCTACATCCCGCCCGGCTCTCCGTGGCGCAACGGGTACGTCGAGTCGTTCAACAGCCGGATCCGCGACGAGTGCCTCAACATCAACAGCTTCTACTCACTCCTGCACGCCCAGGTCGTGATCGGCGACTGGAAGAACGAGTACAACCATCACCGCCGGCACTCCTCGCTCGGCTATATCGCCCCCGCCGACTACGCTCGGGAGTGCACCCATCGAATGGAAACCGACGACTCACAGATCGCCTGGACCTAACGAAGGGGGCGGCCCAATGAATACGGTGACATACCGCCTGATTGTCGGAACCACCGCGACCCCAAGACTGGAGCCACGCCGATCGCGACGCCCGCCTCCGTCGGGAGCAAGCCGGTGCTGATCTTCGTCCAGAACTCACGCTCCTTCACTCGCGGGTGCGATGGTGCGCCGGGTGACCGCATCGGCGCTCGCCCGGTCACTTCCTTCATCCAGTTCGATGGTCTTCCCACAACACCCTCCGATCAGGTGTTGCTTCCACCGGTTGAGCCCAGTCAATACCGTGCGATTCGCTACACCGAGCGACTCGCCGAAGCCGACGCGGTCGCGTCCGTCGGAACGGTCGGCGACAGCTACGACTGTCAGTTTGTTTCTGCCGGGTCGAGACTGATTCGGTAGTCCCGGCCGGCGCGGTCTGACCCTTGCTTACGATCGGCCCGAATGGTGCCTTTGCGTTGATCTGTCGACCGTCCGGCCGGGCTTGCAGTGAGCGCTGCCGCCGGTCGGGCGTGACCTGATAGGAGCCTGGAGCAGACTTTGAGAGCGTCCCCGTGACAGTCCTGTCCACCCGCCGGCGACAACGTGATTCCACGCTAACCGGCAGAAGGACAGGACACGATGACAGATCTCACCTCGACGCGATCGGGCCATATTGTGGTCGGCGTCGACACGCACAAACACATCCACGTCGCAGCCGTGATGGACACGGTCGGTGGCATCCTCTCGACGCTCACGATCCCCACCGACACCGGTGGGTTTCGGCAGCTACTCGCTTGGGCGGAAGGGTTCGGTCGGATCCTCGCGTTCGGGATCGAAGGCACCGGGTCCTACGGGGCCACCCTGACATCGTTCCTCCGTCGGCACGACATCAAGGTGGTCGAAGCGGGCAGGCCTGACCGTCGGCTTCGGCGAGCGAACGGCAAGTCCGACACTCTCGACGCAGAGAACGCCGCGCGAAGCGTGCTCGCCGGATTCGCGACCGCGATTCCGAAAACCGCCGACGGCGCCGTCGAGATGATCCGCCAGTTGAAAGTTGTGCATGATTCCGCGGTCGTGAACCGCTCCTCGACGATGATCATGATGAAAGCGATGCTCGTCCACGGCACGGACGAGATGCGCCGCGAGACGAACAGAATGTCACGCCCGAAGCTCGCCCGACACCTCGCTGCCTCACGACCGCGGAACCTGGACACTCCCGACGACGCGCTGCGCCACTCGGTCCGCACTTTGGCGCGACGCTGGCTTGCCCTGGACGCGGAAGCCAAGGAACTCGAAGAACTCATCGAGGCCCTCGTGCGCAGCACCGCCCCGCAGCTGCTCGAGCAGTTCGGGATCGGAGTCGACACCGCCGCAGAAATCCTCATAGTCGCCGGAGACAACCCGGAACGGATCCACTCCGAAGCCGCATTCGCCAAGCTCGCTGGCATCGCCCCCGTCCCAACAGGCTCGGGCATGAGCAGCGGGAAGCATCGCATCAACCACGGAGGCCACCGCCAGCTCAACGCCGCGATCTATCGGACAGTGATCGTGAGGATGCGGTTTCATGAGCCGACCATCGCGTACGTCGCCCGACGCACCGCTGAGGGCCGAAGCAAGCGAGACATCATCCGCTGCCTCAAGCGCTATGTGATCCGCGAGGTCTACCACCTCGTCAAAGCGCACCCCACGACCGGCGAAATCGGGAGTTGACAAATATAGGAGCTTCAACGCGATGGCCGAGGCGCTGAACTCGCGGTTCAAGGCCGAGTGCATCCGCAACCCGGTCATGCGCCCCAAGGGCGGGTGGGCGTCGGTCCGCGACGTCGAGATCGCGGTCGCCGAATACGTCGACTGGTACAACCGGCGCCTGCACGGCGAGATCGGACACGTCCCGCCCGCCGAGTTCGAGGCCGCCCACTGGGCATCCCACAAGCCCGTCAGCTACGTTGGAGAACAGGTTCCCGTCGGAGCCGGTTCCAGATAACCGAGCCTCCACGAAACCCGGGGCGCTTCAGAGGTTTGAGACAGGTGCATGCGGGGCGCATCCAACCACGGCCGTTCATAACTTGACCAAGCGGTGTTTTGGTCTCGGTGGCCATCCTGTCTGCTCCTGTTTCGTGGCTTGGCGAATCTGATGTCGGTCCGGTCGGGTATTCACCCGGACGTATCGCGGTCGAGGAACCTGGAGGTGCTGTGGGCTGGAGTCAGATCTAGCCGACGCAGCAACTGGGCGTTGAGCGCGACCACCACGGTCGAGGCGGACATGAGGATCGCGCCAACGCTCATCGGCAGTACGAATCCGATCGGTGCGAGCACTCCGGCGGCCAGCGGTACGGAGATGAGGTTGTAGCCGGCGGCCCACCAGAGGTTCTGCTTCATCTTCCGGTACGAGGCCCGAGAGAGGTCGATGACCGACAGCACCGAGCGCGGGTCCGAGCTGGCCAGGATGACACCGGCGGAGGCGATGGCCACGTCGGTGCCTGCGCCGATGGCGATGCCGACATCGGCTTGGGCCAGTGCCGGGGCATCGTTGACTCCATCGCCGACCATGGCCACCTTGCGGCCCTCGCCCTGAAGTTCGGCGACCATGGCGGCCTTGTCCTCCGGCCGGACCCCGGCGAAGACTCGGTCGATGCCCAGCTCGGCGGCGACGGTGTCGGCCACGGCCTGGGCGTCGCCGGTGATCATCACGACCTGCGCACCGGCAGCGTGGAGCGCATCGATGGCGTCGCGGGACTCGGACCGGACCTCATCGGCCAACCGCAGCGCGCCGATCACCTGGCTGTCGGCAAGGATGTGCAGGATGATCGCGCCCTCGGTGCGCCACTCATCGGCGACGGCGAGTTCGTCGAGGCCATGCTGGTCCAGGAGGTGGGGGCCGCCGACCTCGACTACGGTGCCGTCCACCCTGGCCCTCACACCCACAGCGGGCGAGGAGGAGAAGTCGGTCGCCTCGGCCACGGCCAGCTCACGGGCGCGCGCCGCCCCGACCACGGCCCTTGCCAGCGGGTGCTCGCTGTCGCTCTCGGCTGCTGCGGCCAGAGCCAGCACCTCGTCTTCGGTGTGCCCTTCGATCGGTTCGATCCCGGTGACGTTGGGCTCGCCCTTGGTCAGGGTTCCGGTCTTGTCGAACAGGACGGTGTCCACCGTTCGCATCGACTCCAGCGCGAGGCGGTCCTTGACCAGCACTCCGCCGCGGGCGGCGCGTTCGGTGGCGATCGAGACCACCAGCGGGATCGCCAACCCCAGTGCGTGCGGGCAGGCGATCACCAGCACGGTGATCGTCCGTACCACCGCCGTATCCGGCATCCCTAGGAAGCTCCAGATGACGGCGGTGATCGCGGCCGCACCGAGTGCGAACCAGAACAACCAGGCCGCCGCCGTGTCGGCGATGCGCTGAGCGCGCGAGGATGATGTCTGCGCGTCGGTCACCAGCTTCTGGATACCGGCCAGGGCGGTGTCCTCGCCGATCGCGGTGACCTCGATGCGCAAGCCTGAATCGGTGGCCACCGTGCCGGCGACCACCTGCTCGCCGGTCTCGCGTCGGACGGACTTGGATTCGCCGGTGACCATGGATTCGTCCATGCTCGCCGAGCCGTCGGTGATTCTGCCGTCGGCGGGCACGGAGGCGCCGGGGCGCACGATGACGATGTCACCGACCGCGAGGTCGGCCGGAGCGACTGTGACCACGTCGTCGCCGTCGATCTTCTCGGCCTCGTCGGGCAGCAGGGCAGCCAAGGAATCGAGTGCGGAGGTGGTCTGCGCCAGGGAACGCATCTCGATCCAGTGGCCCAGCAGCATGATGACCACCAGCAAGGCCAGTTCCCACCAGAAGTTCAACTCGTGATCCAGAATTCGCAGACTCGCGCCCCAGGAGGCGATGAACGCCACGGTGATCGCCAGGCCGATGAGAAGCATCATGCCGGGTTGGCGGGCGCGGAGCTCGGAAACCGCGCCGGTCAAGAACGGCCGGCCGCCCCAGACATACATCACGGTGCCCAGAATTGGGGAGACCCACCACACCCATCCGGCATCGGGGAGCTGGTAGCCCAGGAGGTCGGCGAACATGTCGTTGAAGCCCACCACTGGCACCGCCAGAACCAGCATGATCCAGAACAGCCGCCTGAACTGCCCGACGTGGTCGCCGTGGCCTGCATGACCGCCGTGGTCCTCGTGCCCGGCGTGGTGCTGGCCGGCCTGACCGTGATCGCCATGGTGGCCGGCGTGCTCGTCACGGTGTGCTGGGTCATGATCTGGACTGCCGTAATGGAAAGGCGCGTGATGATGGTCGTGACCGCCGCCATCGGAGTGCTTGTCGCCGTGATCCGTGGCGCCCGAGTGCGTGTCGGGATGGTCTCCGTGCTGCTCAGGTGTGGGTGATTCTGGCGTTCGGTGATGATCGGGTCGCGTCATCATGCTCCTTTCTTTACCCGGTGTGGGTATGCGGCGGGCGGGCTTAAGGACACCCGGCTCGTCAGCCAATGGAAGCGGCCCAGTGCCGGTGGTCGTTCCCATGGTGGTTATCTGTTGTCATGTGTTCGTCTTCGGATTTGCCGGTTAATCACCCACGCCCCCGGTGGTGTCGGTGGAGCCAGCCTTAGGGCACCACGATGATCTTTCCAGCGGCGTGTCCGGTCTCCACTGCGGCAATCGCCTGATCTGCTTGATCAAGGGCGAACTGAGCGTCCACGTGGGGATCGACCAGTCCGTATTGGATGACCTCGGTGATCTTGGCCATGGCCTCATCCGTGCGTGCCAGGGCCAGGCCGCCCAGCTCGGCGGCGGTGTCTGGGTCCGCTGCGGAGATGATCCGGGTTCGGTCGGGCACCAGGTCCGCAACAGCACGCAGCGCATCGCCACCGACGAGATCAACAATCAGGTCGGGGCCGTCGGCACTCACCTGCCGCACCCGATCGGCCACCCCTGGACCGGATTCGATGAAGGTGGCACCAGTTGACTCGACGAGTTCCCGCTTGGTTGCGCTGGCCACGCCGATGACCGTGAACTCGTGCACGCGACCAATCTGGGTCGCCATCAGTCCCACTCCGCCGCCGGCGCCGAGCAGTAGCAGGGTCTGGCCAGGTTTGAGTTCAATCTGGTGGGTGGCGTCGTAGGCCGTGGCTGCGGCCACCGGGATGGTGGCCGCGTCGGCGAAGGAGATCTCCTCGGGCTTGGCCACAGTCGTGGAGGCGCGCAGCAGTGTGTGCTCGGCCATTCCACCCTGCCCGGGCGCCACCAGGCCGAGCACCTCGTCGCCCACGGCGAAGTCCTCGACCCCGTCGCCGACCTCAGTGACTACGCCGGCGGCTTCACGGCCCATCGGCGCCGGCAGGCTCCAGTGACGGCCCAGCTGGCCTTCCCGGATCTTCCAGTCCGCCGGATTTACACCGGCGGCTCGGACTTCGATGGCCAGTTCCCCGGGCCCGGGCGTTGGAACAGGCCCCTCGATCAGTTGCTGGGTCTCGGGTCCGCCGTAGCCGGTGAAGACATAAACCTTGGACATGAATCGAATCTCCTTCTGATCTGGACTGGGTGGCGCGTCGTCGACGTCCCGGGTGGGTCTTTCGTGGCGGTGGCGGTCAGGACCGGGGCGGTTCGTCCTCACCGGCGGCTTCGGCGGCGTCAGCCTCTTCCCGGGTGGCGAATACGGCGCCGGTAGCGTGCTCGGGTGGGCTGTAGATGGTGTACAGCACCAGCGGCTCGTCGCCGGTGTTGCGGAAGTTGTGCTGGGCACCGGCGGGTACCGCGCACTGGTCACCGGCATCGATGGGGTGGGTGTGGCCATTGAGGTCGGCTTCGCCGGTTCCGGAGACGAAGGTCAGGATCTGATCGGTGTGTTCGTGGACCTCGTCTCCGATCTCGCCACCGGGCGGAATGGTCATCACCACGATCTGGGTGTGTTCTCCGGTCCACAGCACCTTCCGGAAGTCAGGATTGTCCCTGGCCACGTCCTCGATGGTGAAATGCTCGACGTTGTCGCCAAGGGTGAAGTTCTTTTCGCTCATGGTCGGTCTCCTCTGTTTCGTGTGTTGATTTTGGTGTTCGCGTCGTTGTTTTGAGTCTTGGAGGTGCCCGGTGTCCGGGGTGGGTCCATTGCCCCGGGATGGGCGTCAGGCGGCCACCTGCTCCGCAGCTGTCCCGATGGTGCGTTCACTCTTTGGCATCGTCGTGGAGTCTCGGGTGTTTCGCAGCAGCCGCATCGCGTTGGCGATCACCACGAGCACGGAGGCTTCGTGGACGAGCATGCCGATCGACATGGTCACTCCGCCGGCGAAGACTCCGGCCAGTAGCAGCACCACGGTGATCAGGGCGATCGCGATGTTCTGCTTCATCACGTTCACGGTTCGCTTGGCCAGGCCGATGGCCTCGGGCAGCTTGAGCAGGTTGTCGCCCATCAGGGCGATGTCCGCGGTCTCCACGGCCACGGCCGAGCCTGCCGCACCCATCGCCACGCCGATGTTCGCGGTGGCGAGAGCCGGAGCGTCATTGACGCCGTCACCGACCATCGCGATCGTGTGGCCCTGGCGCTGTAGCTCGGTGACAGCGTCCAGCTTGTCCTCAGGGAGCAGGGAGGCGTGGATCTCGTCGATCCCGGTGGCTTTGCCGACGGCCTCGGCCACCAGTCGGGTGTCACCGGTGAGCATGACGACCTTCTCGACGCCGGCCCGGTGCAGTCGCGCGACCATCTCCGGTGCGTCCTGGCGGATCTGGTCCGCGACGGCGACGACGCCGATCACCCTCCCGTCAACAGCGACGATCATAGGTGTTTTCCCGGCGGCGGCCAGGTCCTGGGCGGCCTGCGCAGCCTCGGCGATGCCCGAGGCAATGCCGTACTGCTCCAGTAGCGGCGGGTTGCCGATCAGCACCTGGCGGCCATTGACGTTCGCCACGATGCCCTTGCCGGGGACCGGGGTGACGGCGCCGGGGATGCCCTGCGGGGCAACGCCCTCCTCGCGGGCGGTCTCCAGGATGGGGCGGGCCAGTGGGTGTTCGGAGCCGGCCTCAGCTGCCGCGGCCCAGCGCAACACCTCCGTACGGTCGAGCGTGGAATCCAGGATGATGACGTCGGTCAGCTGCGGTTTGCCCTCGGTGAGGGTGCCGGTCTTGTCCACGGCGACCGCCGTGATCTTCGCGGAGGTCTCCAGGAACTCGCCGCCCTTGATGAGGATGCCGTTGCGCGCGGCGCGGCCGATGCCCGCCACGATGGCGACCGGGATGGAGATCACCAGGGCGCCCGGGCAGCCGATGACCAACAGGGTCAGGGCCAGCACCACGTCTCCGCTGATAAGTCCGGCCACCAGGGCCAGGACCATGACGGCGGGGGTGTACCACGTGGAGAACCGGTCGATGAAGGCCTGGGTCTTGGCCTTGGCGTCCTGAGCCTCTTCCACACGGTGGATGATGCGGGCCAAGGTGGTATCTGCGCCGATGCCAGTGGCCAGGACCTGTAGGAAGCCGCCGCGGGAGACGGTGCCGGCGAAGACCTGCCCGCCTTTAGTTTTCTCCACCGGGATGGACTCGCCGGTGATGGAGGCCTCGTCGATGGCACCGGTGCCGGAGACGACCTGGCCGTCCACGGGGACCTTCGCACCGTTCTTGACCAGGACGATCTCGCCCATTCTCACTTGCCCGGCAGGGATCTCCTGTTGCTCGCCATCGCGCACAACGATCGCGGAATCCGGGGCGACGGCGACGAGTTCGGCCAGTGCCGAGCGGGTCTTGTTCAGGGTCGCAGCTTCCAGCGCGTGGCCGATCGCGAACAGGAACGTGACCGCCGCGGCCTCCCAGAAGTTGCCGATGATGACCGCACCGATAGCCGCAACCGACACGAGCAGGTCGATGCCGACGACCTTGGCGATCAGCGCGCGCACCGCCTTCACCACGATCCCGTAGCCGGCAACCACGGCCGCGGCGATCATGAAGACATCCCCGAGGGTGAAAGCCGCGCTGGCGTGGGTGGCGTGGGCCCCGGCGTCGAGCCACCACTGGGGGCTGACGGTGAGGTTGGCGACACCCCCGGCCAGCCACTGGATGGCGAAGGAGATGATGATGAGCACGCCGGACACGACGGGGACTGACCAGTTCCCATAGACCCATTTTTGGAGCCTGTTCACTTTCGGGTACGACCTTTCTGGGTCTCGTGCCAGCAGACCGGCAGAGTGGAATGTCGGAAGGATGTCCGCAGGCGGCCCGCGGGGGCCGTTGGCCTCAGAAGGCAGACGGTGCGGCCCTGTAGCCGGCTTTGGCGATAGCGGCGACGAGGTCATCCACGGAGATGCGCTCGGCGTCATGGTCGACCTCGATGCGGGCGGAGGCGAAGTGGACCTTCACGTTCTCGACACCCTTGAGTCGCCCGACCTGCTTCTCGATCTTCGCCACGCACGACGGGCAGGAGAATCCCTCCGCTCTCAGGACGGTGTGAGTGGTGGTGGGGGTGGAGGTGGAGGTGGCCATTGTGGACCCCTTTCGTGATGTGTTCCTTATTGGTACCTTCACGATAGGTTTGCGGCGCCCGGAACTCCTTGACATAGATCATGTTCGGTGCGCGCCTGCTACCGAGGCGTCGCTGCCGCTGCCGCTGCCGCTGCCGCTGTCCGGTCCCGCGGCGCCGATGCCGACTCCGGTAGACTTGCCACATGCCTGTGGATGATTTGTGCGTCAGCCGCGTGCCGATCTTCCAAGGACTCACCCGCGAGGAGCAGTTGCGGGTCGCGGAGTTCGTCCGCCCGGTGCATGTTGCCAAGGGAGAGACGGTCTATTCGCCAGGACAGTCGGTGTCGCGTCTGTTGGTGATGCACAGCGGACAGCTCAAGGTCAGCCATGCGGCGGCCAATGGCCAGGAACAAATCCTGCGCACGGTGACCGACGGTGATGTCGTGGGCGAACGGGCCTTCCTGACCGGCCACCTGCCCAATGACCTCGTCGTCGCGCTGGAAGACAGCCGGATGTGCGTCTTCGACCACACCGACCTCTCGGCCCTGCTGCGCGACTACCCTGATGTCGGTCTGCGGATGCTGCGGACTCTGTCCGACAGGCTCGCCTCCGTCGAGCGATTGCTGGCCGCCATCACCTCCAGCGATGTCAGTGCCCGCATCGCGGCCTACTTGCTGGATCTGCCCGGCAGCATCCGAGATGGCGTGCCCACAGTGTGGCTGCCGTTGGCGAAGTACGAAATCGCCTCCTATCTGGGCACCACGCCAGAAACTCTGAGCCGACGCCTTGCCGCGCTCTCCGCCTCCGGTGTCATCGAACTCCACGGGCGTCGTGATGTCACGATTCTCGACATTGATGGGCTCGAACGCGTAGCCACACCTCGATAGACCGGTATCGCCATGGCTTGGCTAAAGGTGGCGTGCGACCGGGCCCGTATGCGGCTTGCCCCGTCCTCGGGTGCGTAAGCATGGTCACATCAGCATCATGAGGATGAGAAATAGCAGGAAGCCGCCGGCTGCCATCGCGATGGTGCCGGTGCTCTCTTTGATTTCGTAGGCTTCGACCAACAGCTCTGCGACGGCGGTGAAAAGCAGGGCGGCGGCACCAAAGCCGAGGCCTGCGATCAGCACGGGGGCTGAGACACCGGCGAAGACGACAGCGCCGAGCACCGCGCCGATAGGCATCATGACCGCAACGAAGGCGCCGACACCGATCGCGGTGCCGAGGGAGCCGCCGCCCGCGCGCGCGGATCCCGCTGTGGAGGCGGCGACGAACAGAAGCTCGATCGACAGCGCGATCGCGATCAAGAGGGCTGCCGCCCCGCCGGCGGACAAGGCGATGCCGATGATGGCGCCGTCGATCAAGACAACGACCGCGAGGGCGACGACGAGGCGAGCAGCCCGTCGAGTTCTTGAAGGCTGTCGGGCATACGGGGCAGCCACCCGTCGGCGACCCATGCGTTCCGCGGCGAGGTCCCTAACTCGCTGTGGGTCCGGTCGTTGTAGGTGCCGATGAATTCGCCGATCGCACGATCGAGCCCTGCGAGGTCGAGGACAGGCGTTGGTGTCCGGCTGCCGGGTCCGAGGTGGCCGGGTAGCGTGGCCAGGAGTTCGGTGTTGATGGTGCCGAAGAACCTCTCGATCTTTCCTCGCCCTTGGGGTCGACCGACGGTCGAGTGGATGATCCGGGTGTGCAGGGCGAGAGCGGTCCGCTCGAGGTGGTGGCTGATGAAGTCGGAGCCGTGATCGACGTGCAGGATGTCGGGGATGCCGCACATCGCCCACGCTGGGTCTGTCTTTCGCCAGATCGCCTGCCGAAGAGCGAGGGCAGTGTTGATGGCTGAGGGGGCGCCGGTGAAGACCATGTATCCGCAGATGGCGCGGGAGTAGTCGTCCATCACCGTGGTCAGCCAGGGGCGGTCGGGTTTTCCGTCGGCGCCGACGATGAGGATGTCGAGTTCGGTGTGATCGGATTGCCAGGTTTGGTTGGGCTGTCCCGCGCGGCGGCGGAAGACGAGCTCGTGCTTGTCCCGATACGAGACCGGCCCTTCAAGTGCCAGGGTGACAAGGGCAGGATCGAGTGCTTGGACAATTTGCCGTACGGTCGCATAGGTCGGTGACGGCAGCTCGTGCGCTTGCGCATCCGCGATGGCAAGACGATGCAGCGTGGCGACACTGGGCCGTGGCCGAGTGAGCGCCAACCGCTCGACGAAAGCGACCGTCTCGGCCGAGGTTCGGCGGACACCCTTGTCTGTGCGCGCATGAGGGTCGAGGGCTGCGACGCCGCCTACTCGGTATGCTCGCCGACGGCGCCGACATCGCGGCGGTGTGCCGGGACCTCGGAGTCTCCGAGCAGACGTATTACCGGTGGCGGAACCAGTACGGCGGGCTCAAGGCCGACGACGCGAAACGGCTCAAGGAGCTCGAGAAGCAGAACGCAACCTTGAAGCGGCTGCTCGCGGAGGCGGAGCTGGAGAAGGCGGCGCTCAAGGAGCTGGCTGAGGGAAACTTCTAAGCCCGGACAGACGCCGCGCCGCCGTCGCTCACCTCAAGCGCAAGCTGCAGGTGAGCGAACGGATGGCGTGCCGTCTGGTCGGGCTCTCACGCTCCGCCTACCGGCGCCCGCGCAAGGGCGACACCGTCGCGGACCCGGACCGGGCGCTCAGGGACTGGCTGCGCGCCTGGGCGAAGAGCCACCCCCGCTACGGGTACCGACGCGCGTACCACGACGCCCGCGCCGAGGGCTGGGCCGTGAACCACAAGAAGATCCAACGCCTCTGGCGCGACGAAGGGCTCCGGGTCCCGCAACGCCGTCGCCGCAAACGCGTCGGGTCCTCCACCGTCGGCCCGCCTACAGCAGACGCACCGAACGTGGTGTGGGCCGTCGACTTCCAGTTCGACGCGGACGAGCAGGGCCGCCCGATCAAGATCTGCTCGATCGTCGACGAGCACACCCGTGAGTGCATCGGCGGGCTCACCGAACGGTCGATCACCGCCGACCGCCTCACCGCCCACCTCGAGGACCTCGTCGCCGTGCGCGGCGCCCCGGCTGTGCTCAGATCGGACAACGGACCGGAGTTCATCAGCGAAGCGATGGCCGACTGGGCCGGCACCCGCACCGGGCTGTCCTACATCCCGCCCGGCTCTCCGTGGCGCAACGGGTACGTCGAGTCGTTCAACAGCCGGATCCGCGACGAGTGCCTCAACATCAACAGCTTCTACTCACTCCTGCACGCCCAGGTCGTGATCGGCGACTGGAAGAACGAGTACAACCATCACCGCCGGCACTCCTCGCTCGGCTATATCGCCCCCGCCGACTACGCTCGGGAGTGCACCCATCGAATGGAAACCGACGACTCACAGATCGCCTGGACCTAACGAAGGGGGCGGCCCAGCACGACACCGAGTCCGAACGGAACGATGTGCGCCACCTGCAACGGATTCTCGGCCGATCCGTCTTCGCCGCAGACAGAGCACGAATTGGAGGCGGCGATCACCTTTCGAACGTAGCGAACTGGCCGTCGGCGCAGGTACGTCTGATGCTCCGCATCTGTGAGAAAGACTCGTCCATCGAAGCCGACGTTTCCACGCCTACCCATGGGCACCGCCGCAGGATCGAGTGCGCCATCGGTCGCATCATCTTCGGAACCGTCCGCACTGTCGGACATTAGGCGAGCGCCTTGTTGACCGCCGTTGACAGCGAACGCCACGCCTCACGCTCCGAATCATCGAGCGCTGCCGTCCCGTTCGCGCTCAACCACTTTGCGAAGGCGCGAGACAGCTTCCACTTGGACGCTCCAGGATGCTCGGCGACGAGAACCTCCATGAGAGGTCGAGTGGGCTGGCTCTGCACGGTCTCGACGCTGTCCCACCCGAGCTCGTCTCGAGCAATCTGAGCAAGTGTCTGACGCAGGAGATCCTCGATTTCGGCATGTTGCACGACGCTGATGTGATCACCAGTTCGGAGGATCCTCTTCGTGCTCAGAAGTTGCCACAGCGCCTCCTGTTCGGCGGCCAGATCGCCGGCAGAATCCGAGTCCAGAAGAGCCGCCACTTTGAGGCTCTGGCTGGTGAGAATCGTGCTGTAGTAGACGACCTTGCTTGCACTTCCGGCGGGAACAATTGCGATGTCGCCATCCAGCGCTGGTCCGCCGTCCGAGGAGAAGGCGGCGTTCAGTGCCTCGATGATGAGGAGGTCGGTGATGCCCTCAACCACCAGGTTCCGCTGGTGAGTGAACATGCTCTGCGCGAGGTCGTACCCGAGCGCCGCCTGGAGCGGGTAGATCGACTTTGGATCGTCGACGGCCAGGCGAGTATGGACTTTCGTCCCGACCTTGCGGTCCACCATCTCGACCACCCGAACGAGATCCAGCTCGTCCGCTCCCACCATGAAGGGGGAATGCGTCGTGTAGATGATCTGATTCCCCTCCGCCAGGGCGGACACAGTCTTGCGGAACTCTTGCTGTTTGAGCGCGTGGAGGCTGAGACCGGGCTCATCGAGTAGCAAGACTGCGTTTCGGAGATCATCCTTTGCCTGCGCATGGAAAACGACGAAAAATGAGACGAGCCAGCGGAAGCCCTCGCTTCGTTGGTCGAGTTCGACTGGAATCCCGAGTTCATCCTCGACGAGCGTCTGAAGGTATTGTCCGTCGACATCGAGCCGAAGCGTGAGGGAGTCATCGTTCCATACGCGACGAATCTCAGCCGTCAAGCGCGCACCAGCCGTCTGCAGCGCGCGCTTGCGTTCTGTGAGCCTGCGTTCGTGCGCGGCAAGAGCAGCCTTGTATCGTTCCTGCTCCTGGACATCGGTGTCATAGTTGACGCCCTTTGTAGGAGCCTCCGAGTCCATATTCGACAGCTCGCGGGCCGTGAATCCGAGAAACTTCAGCAACTGCAGGTTGCCGAAATCGTAGTCCAGGTCAATCTCGCCTGATTCCTCCCGTTCCGCGAGGCGGTTCAGGTGGATTCGTGGGCGCACCGAGAAGTAAGAGGAGAAGTAGACGAACGGTGGCAATTTCGACAGGAGGTGCTTGCCAACCTCGTCTTGTCCCTTCGCCTCTTTGACGACGGAATCCAGCGCATCCCAATAGCCTTCGGCGGCAGAACCGTCGGCGAACAGCGGCAATAGCGAATCCAGGTGGTCGCGAAGTTCATCCGCGGTTTCGCCACTGATCGGATCACTTTGGCCGCGGCTTGCCCTCCAGGCAGTCAGCCCCTGAGCGGCGGCCTTCGCGTCTTCGCTCGACTGCTTCGACATCGCACTCGTGAGGCGAACGATGCTCTTATCGACGTCTCCGAGCGAGACCGAAGGTTGCAGTCCCGTAACGCGGTAGGTGCGCTTGCCACTGAGCCAAGCCGTCATCTCAAGCCGGATGTCAGAGTCGTTCGCGAGACCAAGTCCCTCAACATCATTTGCGTCGGGCGTCAGGACGACCTTCGCAACGGCCATCCGCTCGCGATCCAGATTCCCGCGACGGATGTCATCAACCATCGGCGCGGGCGCGTCAAAAAGCCAGTCAATCTTGGGCGTGTCGGGCGTCGGACTAACGAGCTGGATCGCCTTCAGCAGCGCTGTCTTTCCTGCTTCGTTGATCCCAACCAGGATCGTCTTGTCAGCTTCAACGCCGAACTCTCCACTATCGACGATGCAGCGATAGTTGGTCACAACTGCTGATTCGATCCTCATCCCTGAGGCTCCTTCCGATTTGATTTCTTGGTCTGCGCACGCTCGGCGCAGTCGCCGCTTGCCCCTCGCTAGTTTTCAAAGCCGGAGCTCGGGTCGAACTTGAGGACGCGCGCGTTCTCGGAGATCGTGCGCACCTCGCCCTCGTCGAAGCCATCGCCCTTGCTCGCCTGGATGTCGATGGTGATCTCGAGCTTCGCGCCGGCGCCCGCAAGGCGATCGATGATCTCGCGGGTCACGTTTCCGATATCCCGTGAATAGCGATCGGGGTCGACCTTCACCGACCCGAAGTAGCGGCTCGGGCTTCGCTGTGCGGCGATGTCTTCGACCGCCGTTGTCGACTCCTCCGCTTCATCATCGACCATGACAATGTCGATCGGGCCCAGCTCTGCGGCACCCTCCTCAGATGCGCGCCGGGCGGCTTCCCGAGCGGCGGCTGCGCGGTCTGCAGATGCCTGCTCGTCTGCAATGTTCCAGTCCACGAGGAGCGTGCTATCGGTGACCTGGATCGCCACGTTGTGAGCCGGGGGCACGATCAGTCCGCGATAGCGTCTTGCGTCAGTGTCCTTCGTTGCCGCGATTGCGAACTTCTCGCCGTCGACGAGCACGGAGTTCACTGAGCGTTCGATGGCGGCGTCCAGAGTCTCTCGCCGCACGAGACGTGGCAGGTACACGTACCGTGCGAAGTAGCCCCAAAGTTCGCCGACGGTGATCTCTCCCTTGTCGCGCCACAGCTGACCGAGTTCCTGATGCAGTGTCGCGCCGAGAATTGGTGCGCCGAACTCGGTCACGAGCTGATCGTCACGGGAGAGCTTCGCGGCGACGCGCTCCGCGAGGGAGCGGCCGCTCGAGTCGGGCACTTTGTCCGTGATCAACTCGAACGGCTTGGTGGCGTCAAATTGCTCGGGGTAGACCGCCCACACGAAGGTGTCGCGGATCCGATCTGAGACGGTCCGGTCGAGACGCGTGACCCAGTCGTCTGTCTGCCTGCGCTGTTGCACCGATAGGTTGAGGCTCTCGCTGGTCGCCTGCACACGTCTCCACGCGAGGAAGCTACGAGCAGCGGCCTCGAGGCTCTCCAGTTCGCTCTTGTCGGCGACGAGGAAAACGAGCGTGTTGCGGTACACGCGCTGGCTGCCACCCTTGGCTTCGACCGCGTCACGCACCCACTGGTGGGCCGATGAGTCGGCACCGTCCGACTTGCGCCGCGAGTGGCGCGGGTGGACGATGACCAGTCGCGCGTCTTCGAGGTCGGGGATGTCAGCGCTGGATGCCGGGGCGACGTGCACTCGGTCGAATACACCGCGCGCGCGTTCCTCGATGCGGAGGCGCTCCGTGATTTCGTTCCAGACAGTCTCGACGTCTTCACGGAGCCGCTCGGCATAGTCGTTCGCGGTTTTCGTCACCGACGGCTGGGTGTCGAACCAGTAGTGACCCTGCTCCTCGTAGAAGTACGTCGAACGTTGCGCGAGCTGTTCGATCGCGCTGCCGAAGTTACCCAGCGTGTCACCGGGTGCGGCCGTGCCCAACCAGACGTACTGCTTGTCGAGGCCTTTTCGCGACGCCTTGATTCGAGGTGCCGCGCCCATGAAGATCGTGCGAGCGATGCGCTGTGTGACGAATCGCTGACCAAGGTTCGGACGATCCAGGTCGATCTGCTGCGCCATCGATCCAGGCCCGTCGATGTCGGAGTCGATGATTGGCTTCCATTGATCCTCGAGGTACTGGGTCAGATCCGTGTTGACGGTCGTGGCCTCGAGTGGCACGTTGCCGGGGAGGATCAGCGGTGAGGTGTCGTTGGATGCCCAGAGTTCGTGCACGATCGACGACACAAGCTTGAGCACGCCTCGTGTGCGCTGGAAGCGCTCGAGCGTTGACCAGTCCTCGTACAGACGGTCGAGCAACTCGGGATGCAACGGATAGGACGCACGGATGCGCTGCTCGTAGTCATCACTCGGAGCCGCGGCATCCCGCGGGAAAAGCGCCGTATTGCTCCGATAGAGCGTGACGAAGCTTCGGGCAACAGCGGAGATCGTGGTGAGGCCTTCAGCGTTGGGTGCCTGGAAGAGACGGCGTCGAACGATCTCAAAGGATTCGTCTTTGCTCGACGGACGCCACTGATCGGCGACACGGCGGATCACGTTCTGCAGACGCTCCAACGCAAGCTGACCGTTGGCGCCACCGATCTCGATGTCGCTTCCGCTCCCCGCCTCGCCGGTATCGGATGCCGGAATCGAAACGACCAGCATCGCTCCCGGCACTGACCGGACCACCTCGGTCAGCGACTGAGCGAACGTGAACTGCGTTTCGAACGATCCGGCCGGAAGCTCCTTGTCCGTCACAAGCTGCCGGGCGTATGCGACCCACTCGTCGATCAGGATCAGCGCGGGCGAGTACTTTGCGATCAGCGTGTGCAGCGCTTCGCCCGGGTTCGTGCCGGCACGGTCATCTGCCGCAATCAGGTCGTGCGCCTCGCGTCCGCCTAGCTGCCAGGCGAGCTCACCCCAGAGCGTGCGCACTTCGGTCCCGTCATCCTTGATGAGCGGCGAGCCTGCTTTCAGGTACGTTCCGACAAGCGCCACCCGCTTGGCCCCCAGCGCTACGAGATCGGGGTTGCCGTTCTCTGCGATGAGTTCTTGGAGCTCCTGCGGGAAGTCCTTCGCGGGGGTGTCACTGAAGAGGTGGTATAGCGCAAGCATCGAGTGTGTCTTGCCGCCACCGAAGTTTGTCTGCAGGTTGACGACGGGGCTCGCGTTGCCGTCACCGCTAACGCGCCGTAGCGCGCGGGACAGCAAATCTCGCAGACCCGAAGTGAGGTAGGTGCGGGTGAAGAACTCGACGGGGTCGCCGTACTCGGGGCTCGTCGCCTGACCGGTTCGGACCAAGTGCAGGTCGGCGGCGAACTCGGATGCGGTGAACTCGCCTCGCGCGACGTCGTCGTGAGGGCGAATGACCTCACGCCAGGGCCGCAACCCCGAGCCTGGGTCGAGGGAGACGATAGTGCGCTTGACCTGTTTACGAGTTTGGTCCTCGAAGACCGTGCGCTGAAGATCGATGCGGAGCTTGCGGACGTCCTCGGCGGAGTCAACCGCGCCGACCGCGTGAAGCAGGCGCTCGATCGTGTCGAGTGCCCGCGCGGCATCATCTGAACCGAACGGTTCGTTGTGAGCCCACAGATTGCGCGTCTCACGGAGCTCGGAACCGAACCCCTGCTGCGCGCGGGACAGCACGTCCTTAAACCGATAGCCCTGCTCCGTAATCGCGCGAAGCTGTACCTGAACGTCGTGCTTCGTCAGCGTTCGCGCCGGCCCACCCCGACGTTGGGCATCCTCTTGAGCCCAGGCGGCTGGCCAGTCCTGTGTGCCATAGGCCGCGGTCATCACTTCATCAACGGAGTCGAGTAGTCCTTCCGACAACAGGTCGAAAGCCTTGCCCACGCGGTCACGGTTGTTCATCGCCATCGAGCTCAGTCCCCATCCTCATCGAAGTCAAACGCTTGCTGCACTGCACGCGGCGCCCCCCCGTGCTTGCGCGCCTGCTCGTTCACGTCACCCCATGCGCTCACGAGGCCGTTGAAGAGAATGGCGTCCTTGGCGTCGTGCTTCTTCTCCGCCTCATGGAAAAGGAGAAAGCCGAGCTCCTTCACTGCGTCGAGATTCAACCGAGCCTGCACTGCCGGGAGCAACGAAGCGACCTGGTCAGCGCCGTGCTTGGCCATCACCGCAGCCAGACGTATGGTGGCCTCCCAGACGCTGACGCGCTCGTCGGTTTCAATATCCCACGAGTCCTCCAGTTGGCCGGGCGCAAGTAGTCGTGCCTTTCCGCCTTTGGTTTCGAATATTCCGCCGCGCTCGAGGGTTCCAATCGAAGTGTCTGAGGCGCGCGCCAACTGATCAGCGATGCCTGAGCTTTCCCGATCCCAGCCATACTGGCGATACCACTTCACCGCGAAGCGCGTGTCGGGGTCAAAGTCACTCTCTTGCTCGCCTAGGACCTCGTCCAGTGGGCCGCCCCCTTCGTTAGGTCCAGGCGATCTGTGAGTCGTCGGTTTCCATTCGATGGGTGCACTCCCGAGCGTAGTCGGCGGGGGCGATATAGCCGAGCGAGGAGTGCCGGCGGTGATGGTTGTACTCGTTCTTCCAGTCGCCGATCACGACCTGGGCGTGCAGGAGTGAGTAGAAGCTGTTGATGTTGAGGCACTCGTCGCGGATCCGGCTGTTGAACGACTCGACGTACCCGTTGCGCCACGGAGAGCCGGGCGGGATGTAGGACAGCCCGGTGCGGGTGCCGGCCCAGTCGGCCATCGCTTCGCTGATGAACTCCGGTCCGTTGTCCGATCTGAGCACAGCCGGGGCGCCGCGCACGGCGACGAGGTCCTCGAGGTGGGCGGTGAGGCGGTCGGCGGTGATCGACCGTTCGGTGAGCCCGCCGATGCACTCACGGGTGTGCTCGTCGACGATCGAGCAGATCTTGATCGGGCGGCCCTGCTCGTCCGCGTCGAACTGGAAGTCGACGGCCCACACCACGTTCGGTGCGTCTGCTGTAGGCGGGCCGACGGTGGAGGACCCGACGCGTTTGCGGCGACGGCGTTGCGGGACCCGGAGCCCTTCGTCGCGCCAGAGGCGTTGGATCTTCTTGTGGTTCACGGCCCAGCCCTCGGCGCGGGCGTCGTGGTACGCGCGTCGGTACCCGTAGCGGGGGTGGCTCTTCGCCCAGGCGCGCAGCCAGTCCCTGAGCGCCCGGTCCGGGTCCGCGACGGTGTCGCCCTTGCGCGGGCGCCGGTAGGCGGAGCGTGAGAGCCCGACCAGACGGCACGCCATCCGTTCGCTCACCTGCAGCTTGCGCTTGAGGTGAGCGACGGCGGCGCGGCGTCTGTCCGGGCTTAGAAGTTTCCCTCAGCCAGCTCCTTGAGCGCCGCCTTCTCCAGCTCCGCCTCCGCGAGCAGCCGCTTCAAGGTTGCGTTCTGCTTCTCGAGCTCCTTGAGCCGTTTCGCGTCGTCGGCCTTGAGCCCGCCGTACTGGTTCCGCCACCGGTAATACGTCTGCTCGGAGACTCCGAGGTCCCGGCACACCGCCGCGATGTCGGCGCCGTCGGCGAGCATCCTGTCGGCCTGCCCGAGCTTGCGGACGACCTGCTCCGGGGTGTGCCGCTTCCTGCTGTTCGTCATGATCTGACCAGTCTCCCTGCCCGCGACCGCGGACGACAGGACGACTCACATAACAACCGGACCTACGAAACGGGGTCAGCCCACCAGCGTCGCGTTGATCAAGAGCAGCGCGTCGCGAACACTCATGTCTGAGCCGTCCGACTCGCGAACTCGCGAGTAACGAGAAAACACCGCTATTCCGGGTCCGATCGCGGCTTGTGCGAGGTCAACGGGGGCAATGTCCCCTGACAGAAGGTCTCGGAGGGCGCCCGGGAGCTCGGACTTGAGAGCAGCGACGAATGCGCGGCGTGTCGTCGCCTGCGCGTCGAGCGGACGGGGCCGACACGCGAGGACAATCGAGGATGCAAGCGCGTTAGTACCTACACTCAGCATGCGTCCGCTGCGCTCGCTCCGCATCGGCCACGTTGCCGAGATTTCCCAACCCGCGCCGATCAGACCATCCAGCAGGGTGTGCCAGCCGGTCGACGATGTCCCGGCACCACGCGTGTCCTGCTGCTTGTATGCGTAGTACACGGTCATCGGCACGTCTGGGTTCGCTCCGTGTCGAATTCGCGAGAACACGCGGTTAAAGCCATCAACGAAGAACGCCGCTGCGTTGCTCTTACCATCATGACGATATTGGCTCGCGACCAATTCTTCTGACTTCGGCGTGAGAACGGTGCCGAGCGTCTTGCGATGAATGTCACCGATCGAACGCCTGAGCCAAACATAGAAGAAGTCCGAGAGATCGGCGTAGGAGATGTTGTCGTAGTAGGGCGGATCGGTGGACACGACGAGACCCTCATAAGACCTTGTCGACGCGTCGGCCTGAAGCGAGGTTCCGGGAAGGTTAGCGGAGGCCGGCATCGCCGCAACGCCAGCTGCCACCCACATCACATGAGAGAGGAAATTGCCGACAGAGTCCGAAAAAGGATTAATCTCTGCGTAGTCCCAGGCCATCGGGATCGACTGCCGAGCGAAAGTGTCGCGGACACCTTCTATGGTGTTGATCCAACTACAGGAAGTGGATGACCAGTCGGCCAACTTGCTTATCGCAAACGACAGATAGGTTGCAACTGCATCCCCATATGCAATTGCGCCGCGTCCGCCGTCTTCCAAGCGATCCCCGCGCTCCAACCCAGACGCCACTGCATCTCCGATGGCAGATGAGCGAGCCTCAGTGATGAGGTCGCTGAGGGTCGTGAGAATCGTCAACTGTCTGTTCGTGAATAGATCTGAGAAGCGGGTGAGGCCGTAGGGCGGCGTCCAAATGTTTCTCGGGTCGTACGGAAGTTCCTGGTCGGGCACGTCGGCGGGCCTCGCTACATTCGCGGCCAGGACATGCTCGGTGGTGGGGGGCAGATAGAGGCGTCCCCTCGTGCCGTCGGCGACGATCGCGATCAAATGCGCACCGAGCCGGCCAGCGGACCCTTCGGACTTGATGTAGTCGGCGGAGATGGGGGTGCCATCTGCGATGCTGACGGCACCGCGTCCGACGCGTGTGCCGTCGTCCGAACCAGTCGGCCCATGTGCATCCCGTCGGATGTCATACACCACACGGCCATCCCGGATTGAGGGGACAATGTACGCTTCTTTCCCCTTCTTCTTGCTAAGCCACCACGTAGCTACGATCGGCACCTCGATAGGGTTCGCAGGGTTGGGGTTCTGGACGGTGCGAGCCCAGATCCAGGCAATTACCTTGTGCTCCGTCCCACCGGGTGCTGTAACGGTGGGATAAGTGTCCGCCAGCCGCCGCTTCGCTTCGTCGCGAACGACTCTGCCGTATGCGCGGACGTCTTCAGCTAACCCTTCGGCGCGTTCCCATGGTGTGGCGCGGCCTTCTGCGTTCGGGCTTACGGGCGCGAGTCCCTCGAATCTGGGAGGGATCTCGATGAGCCCTTTGGTTCGGAGAACGGCCACCGGGTTCAAATCCGACGCGGAGGCATTCAGTCCGAGCCGCTGTGCTTCCAGCGGGATCGCACCACCGCCGGAGAAAGGGTCGAGAAAGGATAGCGGACTGCCAGGGTTGGACCGCTGAATCTCCTCCTTCGCCTGCGCCAGTAACTCACGGTTGTTCGAGTTCTCCCACCGAACGAGTTCTGCGAGCAGGGCGTGTAGTCGAGCACGTTCGGCATTCTGGGCTTGCTCGGTGGGGAACTCCTCCGGATGAGAGGACGGATCGTCAACGAGTTGCGAGAAGAGCACCGCTCGAGCCGTCGCGAGGGGTCGGGGAGCCCAATAGAGGTGCATCGTCGACGGGTGTCCCCGCCGAGGTACAGACTTCTCATGTTGAGCTGCATCGTTGATCGCCTTTAGGGGCAACGAGACCTCGATGAGCTTTCGCTTTGGTGCTGGTGACATTGTGTCGTTTCCGTTCCTGCCTCGAGTTCGTGCAAGTCCACTCACCGGGGGACATCTCCGCGATCCCAGTAGTCGCGCCAATCCTCGTTGTACGAGCGCGTGGTTACCGAGGGCTCGATATGAGTAAACGCGTCGAGCACGTAGCGCAACGTGTCATGCTCGGCGCCCTCTGGCGACACGCGCACGAGTGCGAGTCGGTGGCGGTCACCCTGGGTCTGGGCGAAGGTGACTTCATTCGTTGTGATGGTGAAGGTGTCCGATCCCGCGATCCGGCCTTTCACTTCGATGTAGTGGATGCGGCCCTCGGGGTCGAACGACTGGATGTCGTAGCCGGGATTGTTCCGAGGCATCTCGCGGGGACTGCGCCCGAGCGCGCGCTCAGCAGCAAGGGCAGCCTCGACCGCTCGACGTTCGACCATCTCGGTCTCGCGCGCGAAAGTGTGAGGAGCGGCATCCTTGCCCTCCGATGAGAGCTGCTGACTCGGCACGACGAGCGCTGATCCACGGACGACCGCCGGTAGCGCGACGAGTTGTGTGCTCTCGTCGAGCGCACGGAGCCGCCGATCCAGTCTCTCGTCGAGCTGCCTTGACCGCTGGAGCGCAGTCTCGGCGCGGACTCGTCCGATCGTTCCGCCGCGTTCGAGAGCTTCGAGGCGATTGTGCTCGCGATCCCAGTGGTTGATCTCAGCGAGGAGCCGATCCTTGACCTGCACGCGCGTACGGTTGACCTCCACCGCGATCCGAGCGCCGAGTTCGTCCATGCGGGGTGCAAGTCCGTCTCGGTAGGCCCACGCGCGGATGGAACGTTCGTGATCGCTCTTAACCCACTCGTCCGCGAGCACGGTGGCGATCGCCGCGGCTTCGTCCGCCTGCGGGGCGTCGTAGTCGAGGTAGGGAGGAGCCGAGGCAAGCGTTACTGTGCCAGCCGTGTCGAGGACGGGGTAATCGAAGTGGTGAGAGACAGTGTCGGCGTCAGGGGTGGCGTTCTGGATGCGCTGCTCAACCGCGTACAGCAGAGCGGTCTGGTCGGATTGCTGCTCACGACGGTCGACGAACACGGTTCCACGTTTGAGCACGGGGCCAAGGTCCTCGATGGTGAGTTCGATGACTGCTTGCAGCAGGGCATGACCGGGCGCGAGAAGCGCGGCCTGCGTCTGATGCTCGGGGCGAACGTGCGCGGTCTCGAAGGTGACCCGTTCGTATCGTTCGGATACGGGTGCCCAGCGGTTGAGCCTGCGGGCGGTGTCAATGATTCGCTGGGGCACGCGAGTGATCTCATAGCGACCCTTCTCGCGCCGACGAATGCGGCCGCCGAGGCGCTCGAAGGCCGGGATGAAGAACGCCGCGATGTACCCCGGTTGTAGCCGTCGCTCGCGGGCTTTCTCCATGCGTCCACGGATCTCCTCAAGATTCAGCGAGGAGTACATCTCTGGGTGGAGCGCGCGCTCGGCGACCATCGCGTCAAGACCGTGGGAGACGCTCGCATCGATAACGCGGTCGAGTTCGGCTTTGCGTTCAGGCTCGTCGCCATAGCGGATCGCTTCGATCAGTAGTTCGCGAAGCGACTTCTCCTGGAAGGCGTCCGCGTCGCCGAGGACGTTGAAGAGGTTGCCGTTGTATGCGATCGACATCTGATCGATCTTCGAGAGGAGTCGCGTGAACACATCGCCCTCACGCGTGTCCTTCGCGACCATGTTCCACAGGTGGCACACTTCGCGTTGACCGATGCGGTGGATGCGTCCGAATCGCTGCTCGATTCGGTTCGGGTTCCACGGCAGGTCGTAATTGACCATCAGGTGTGCGCGCTGCAGGTTGAGGCCTTCGCCGGCCGCGTCCGTCGCCAGGAGGACGACGGTGGTGTGATCGTAGGTGAACTTCTCGCGCGCTGCTTTGCGGTCTTCGCGGCGCGTCCCGCCATGGATTGTGATGACCGACTCCGGGCGGCCCAGTTGCGTTGTTATCTTCTGGCGGAGGTAGTCGAGGGTGTCTTTGTGCTCGGTGAAGATGATGATCTTGCGCGGTTCACCCGAGTCATCGTGGACCAGGAGCTGTTCGTCGAGGATGGTGCGGAGTTGCACCCACTTCTTGTCGTCGTCGAGGATTCGGACCCGGCGGGCGACTCTGATGAGGTCTTCGAGGATCGCGATCTCTGCGCGGAGCTCGCCAATCGACGCCGCAGCTGTGGCGAGATCGACGACTTCGTCGACGCGCGCCTCGAACTGGGCGCGTTCTTCTTCCGCGACCTCTTCGTCGAGGTCGTCGAATAGGTCTGGATCGAAGCTCGGTGTCGAGCCGGTCGAGTCCTCAAAGTCGAGAGCCACTCGGCCGGTCGACCACTCGTCAATCGTCGCCGTCATCGAGCTGGTGTAGCGCGCAGCGTCAGTCGCGCGCTGCCACTCGCGGAGTCGTGTCTCAAGTCGCGCTTGGCGGCGCTCAAGCGATCGGAGGATGGCTTCGGGGCTCGAGGCGAGGCGTCGCTGCAACACGGTGAGAGCGAAGCCGACGTTATTGCCGCGCTTCTTGTCGCCAGCTTGCGCGAGGCGTTCGGCGCGGCCCATCTCTGTGCGTACATAGCTGGTGACGAGCTCGTAAAGTTCGCGCTCCGGGTCACTGAGGTCGTATTCGACTGTGTAAGCGCGACGTTCCGGGAAAAGCGGCTTGCCTTCAAAGGTGAGGAGATCCTCTTTCACCATGCGCCGCATCAGACCGCGCGTGTCTGTGCGGTGCACGCCGGCCCGGAACTGGCCCTCGAAGCGGTCGCGGTCCAGCAGTGACATGAACAGCTGAAAGTCCTCTTCCTTGCCCGCGTGCGGTGTCGCTGTCATGAGGAGGAAGTTATGCGCGGTCTCGGCGAGCAGTCGACCCAGACGGAAACGCTTTGTCTCGTCGACCTGACCCGCCCACGACGAGTAGTGCGCCGACATGCGGTGCGCCTCATCAACGACGACAGCATCCCAGGTGACGTCGGAGAGCTGCTCGATCAGGTCGTCGCTGCGCGAGAGCTGGTCCATCCGCGCGATGAGGAATGGGTGCTCGGCGAACACATTTCGACCTTGCGCGTCGTCGACCATCAGGCGGTTGAAGATCTCGAACGAGAGGTCGAACTTCTGGGAGAGCTCTTCCCGCCACTGCTCTACCAGTCCGCCGGGCGCAACGATCAGTGCTCGTTCGCAGTCGGCGCGGAGGACGAGCTCCTTTAGGTACAAGCCCGCCATGATCGTCTTGCCGGCACCGGGATCGTCAGCGAGCAGGAAACGCAGCGGGATCCGCGGAAGGAGCTCCTCGTACACCGCGCGGATCTGGTGTGGCAGTGGGTCGACGTCGGAGCTGTTGACGGCAGCCATCGGGTCGTAGAGCGCGGCGTATTTGATGCGGAGCGCCTCGGCCGCGAGCCGAAACTCGTCAGGGTCGCCGTCGAACGCGGGGGCGTTGCCGAGCTCGGTGACCAGTTCGAGCTTGCCGGCATCCGCGTCGGTGATCATGCGTTCGCCAGTGCGGCCAGAGTCGTCGCGGAAGAAGATCTCGACAAGCGCATCATCCAGCGTGGTCACGCCGACAAGCGTCACCGGCTGCCCGGGCAAGACGCCGCGCAGGCGCTGCCCGGCGCGCAGTGAAGCGAGCGTCACTGTGGTTGTTTGCACGTGGTTCCTCCCGGAAAATGGCAAGTCGATCAGGATACGTCGGGCCGTCGACATCGCGGCTGGCTGAGTCAGTCCGGTGATCCAGCGTCCCCTCTACGCACCCAGGCATCAACCTCGCTCGCCTGGAACTTCCACAGACGTCCGACCTTGTGGGCCGGCATCCCCTTCTCGGCTATCCAGGCGTAGATCGTGTCTTTGGTGACGCCCAGGTGCTCGGCGATGTCGTCGGCAGAAAGCCATGGCTCGGACATTCACGCCCCCATGCGGATTGAGTCGGATTTATCCGGGTATGGCCGATCCTATCGGGACCCTGCGTCCGCGTCGCCCTTGGCGTGCCCTGTCTCGTCAACGGCCGTCAGCAGTTCCTCGAGGTGCATGTGGAGATCGTCGTACGCCTGCATGTAGAACATCGAGTCCATTTGGGATGGAGATGTGTTGTCCAGGTCGGCGAGGACTCCTCGAGCTTCGCGTATCGCTGTCTGGAGCCGGGTTTCGATCCCCGGCAGGCTCTGGATCCAGGTGTCGATCACGCTGAACGGGATCGGTGCGAAGTCATGGGCGTCGACGCCGACATGGAACTGGTGGCCGTTGGGGCCGCGGTCGCGAGCATGCGTGTGTCCGTGGAGCAGTGGGATGCCGTCGTCCCAGCGCGGGCGATGCGACGTGTGTCGATCCTGTTCCTGGCTATCGCCGCCGTAGGGATAGTGCGAGGCAATGATCCTGTACCCGTGGCGGGTTCCCTCGATGACCTCTGGGAGGATCTCCCAGCCCGCCGCTTCGTACACGGGCAGGAATCGTTCGATTGCCCGCTTCGACTGAGTCGCGGGTGAGACGCGATCGTGGTTGCCGGGTACGAGCAGCCGGCGCCCGTTGAGCTGCGCGGTGAGCGCGATAGATTCTTCGATCGGGCCGAGCGCCAAGTCACCAAGGTGGAGGACGACGCTGGCGGGCGCGACTATGTCGTTCCACCGGCGCACAAGGTCGTCGTTCATCTCGTCGACGGTGGAGTACGGACGATCGGCGAGTTCGCTGATGCGGGCGTGGCTGAAGTGGGTGTCGGAAGTCACGAAGTCGACTTGATCGAAGTCGAACCACGGGTACTCACGCACGGGGAGATTCCTCCGCTCCGGCATCGATGCCGAACGCGCTGAGCAGCGTTCGCTCGATGTCGGTCACGGGCTCTGGTGGCAGCCCGGCGATCTCGTCAGCGAGGGTCTGCATAGCGGTGTCAATCGAGTGCCGGTTTTCGTCGCGCCACGCGCGGATCGCAGGATCTCGCAGTAGTCCTGAATCTGCGCTGCCGTCGTGCCCGCGGAGGAGTTCGGTGTCGACGACAGATCCCACCACGCGGGCATCAACTGTGCTGCTAGATCTCAGAATGGTGAGGTACGTCGTGGCATCTGAGTCCGACACCTCCGCGAGGTAGCGCTGAATATCGCCGTAGTCGCTATGAGTCGTCTTCACGTGCGAGACCGTGATCGTGCGGCCGGCGATGGAGATCTCGCGCATCTTTCCTCCTCGATCACAACCGGACAACGCATCAGGTGTCGGCGTTTCGTTCAGTCTCGGGTTCGCGATGAATCCGTCCGGGCCGAACAACATCGTCGTGGCCGGGAATGAAGGCGATCGCACCGATCCGCGCCCAGTAGCTGATCAGCCAGCGCTGCAACAGCTCGACCTGCGCGCGGCGTTCGGGGAGCGTGCGAGCCGGGTCCTCGATAACCTCGTCCCACGCGATGCCCGCGAACATCGCATCCAGTAGCTCGGCGCACGAGGGACCTGTCCCGTGTCGATCCCACCACGCGATCGTCAGTCGTCCCGCCTCCGCCGCGTTGCGAGACCCAGCGGGCTCCTCGATCGTTCCTATCAGGGCGTCGAGGTACGGGTCTTCCACCGCCAAGACGAATGACTCTTGGTTCAGCTCCGCAGTGCCCATACAGTGCACAATGCCATACGCACTAGGCCTCAACTGGTAGATCGCGGCCAGTCATTTGAAGTAGGCGACCTGGTCAGCGGAAGGTGAGGTCGGGAGGCGCGGCCGGCAACAGGTCGGTGATCTGCACATCGAGCACCTGAGCCACGGCCAAGAGTGTCTTGACTGTTGGGTTCGCGGGAGTGCCCGGCCGCGATTCGCCCTTCTCAAGCTTCTGGTACGTATAACGGCTCAGGTTGGACTCGTACGCAACACGGTCCTGGCTGTAGCCAACGCGCGCTCGCTCCCGCTGGATATTCTGACCGAGTTCGCGGGCATAGCTATCCCATGTGTCGGACGAAGCTGCATGGGAGGGCACTCATCCAGAGTCGCGATCTGGCCTCCACGGAAAGGCCTAATCCGTATGGCTTTCTTCGTCATCGATGAGGAATCTGGAAACAAAGACGCCCTCCCGAGGGAGGGCGTCGGGCCACGGTTGGGATGAACAACCGGGCGGGGTGTATCCACACTATACACACGATCGCTGGTAGGAAGGTGAGCACCTCGCGTATCGATTTGGAGTCGTCTGTTGCCAGCTTTACCCGTACCTGGACCACCGCACGAGCGCCTCATCGTCTACATCGACGGCTTCAACTTCTATCACGGCATGCACGACAAGTTCGGCCGCTCGACGCTCTGGATAGACTTCGTCGCACTCGCGCAGAGCCTCCGCCCGCGCAGCCACATTGTCGCGGTGAAATACTTCACCGCGCCTGTGTTGGGCGATGCGGGGGCGGCGAGTCGCCAGGCCTACCATCAGGCTGCGGTCGCCGCGCGTCACCCCAACGTATTCAGCGTCACGCAGGGCAGGTACCAGGCGAAGACGGTGACGTGCTTCAACTGTCGCGCTACGCGTATTGCGCACGAGGAGAAAGAAACCGACGTCAACATCGCGGTTGCCCTCGTCGGCGACGCTGCCTCGAGCGCTATGGACTCGGCGCTGATCATCAGCGCCGACAGCGATCTTGCTCCCGCAGTCAGAGCGGCCAAGCAGTTCCGCCCGCACATGTTCATCGGCGCTGCTTTCCCGCCCAAGCGATTCTCGAGCGAGCTCAAGCAGCTGATGCCTGCGTCGTCACAGATCGGGCGTGACAAGATCCGCCAGGCACTCCTTCCCGAGACCTTCAGCGTCGCAGCGAGCACCTATACGCGCCCTCCGAAATGGTGCTGAAGCAGGAATCACCGGCTGCCGACTGAACCCGCCGGGCGCTTCATCGGGGTGACGTTACGGGTCGGGTCGTCGCCCCGCAGGAGTTGATTCTCTACGTGCAGCTCGGCGACGGTGGTGGCGGCGATCGTCAGATGTGCTTCGAGGTCGCTCAGTCGCTCACGGAGCTTCTTGATCTCGGCGGTACGGGCAGCAAGCGAACTTCGCAACGACTCGATCTCGCGATCACGGGGCTGGGTCCCGTCGACGCGCCGAGCCCACTCGTCCATGACTGCGGTCGCACGGTTCATGGTGGCGCGGCTGACGCCGGCTTCGCGATAAAGGTTCTCCTTGTTGATGCGGCCGTCGGTTCGGACTGCCACCCCACTGAGCAGCCGCTCCATCGCGTCGCGTAGCTTGCGTTCTGTCCCGGCAGTGATCTCAGGCATCCGTGAACTTCCTCGTGACTCGGCGAACATCCTCGAGCTCGGCTTCGAGCTGTTCGCGATTGTGTGCCGCCATCTTTCGGTCGCGAAGCTTCGCGACAAGGTCGCGTTCCTCCGCGATCCAGATCGACGCGTGCTCCTCCGTGACGACGGAGTTGCCACACGTGGTGGGCTGGCACCGATTGGGCATGACTGCACCTCCGGCGATTGCGTCGGCTGGCAGACCTTTCAAGCACGCTGCCTGGTCGGGGATGCCGAGGCAGTGATTGACGGTTCCCCACCGGAGCGTGCTGAACCGATCGCGGAGGAGCGTGCGCAGCGTGCGTTCGTCGCCGACTTTGACCGCGTTGCTCGCGACTGCATCAATCTTCTTGAGTTCGTCTCGGAACCGCTGAGCGCCCGCGCCCGCGAGCTTCATCTCGTGGTCACGGTGAGAAGACCAGGCGCCGACCAACCGCGACGCGACGGCTTCTTGGAGCTCATGCTCGAACTCCGCGGCCCATTCAGGTGTCTCGCTCGCGTACCCGGAGGTCGTGCCGTTCGCGACAGCGCGCCGAGCAGCGTGCTTGAGCTGGATGCCGAGGGCAATCTCGCCGTCTGGCTGTTGCGCGGTGATCACGGCCATCGTCCGCCGGAACATGTGCGGAGCGAGATGAAATGCGGGGATCATGTCGAGACCGGCGTCGAGGTCCTGACCATTGAGTTGCGAGATGAACTGTTTCAGCTCACTATGTCGATCGAACCTACCGGCTCCGTCTTGCGCTCGGTGTTCACGGCGAACAGAGCCGAAAACGTCGTCACCGAGAGCGAGTTTTTCGGCGACGACGATTGCCTGCGCGACGGGTTCGATGATCCACCAGTTGCGTCGCTGTGTTCCGCGTCGACCTTTTCGGAGCTGGGATGTGACAGCAGGTGCGCCGTACGACGTCGTGAGCGCCCCCTTCTTGATGCTCAGCAGCTCCGAGTCGCGCATCATCGTGAGAGCCGCGCAGAAGACGTAGCACGCGTTGCGGAGGAGCTTCAGCTGAGCGCGAATCGTCGCCGGGTCGAATCCGTCGATCCATGGTCCGACGGATCCATCGGAGCGTTCGACCGCTGTTGCCGGTGTCGTGAGACCCCCGCGGACGGTCGAGAGCGTGCCAGCGGCGATCGCCTCAATGACGTCCTGACGTCGGCGCACGATGTCAGGCCGGTCCAGTTCGGCGAAGAACTGCTTGCTGTGACCGTCTGACACGAGCAGGGACAAGAGCGTCCAATGAATCTCGCCCTCGCGGAATCGCCCATACGTCATGCGGTGCATCGGCACTGCACTCCCTGGCCTCGAGATCCACCTCGCGAGAGCCTCTTCGGGATGTTGAACTCTCGTGCGCTGGCCTCTGGGTCGGTCGAGCGCCGACCACTCTGCTGCGGCCGCGAAGATGTCGTGCGAGAACACATCGATGTACTGCCAGCACGCCCGAAGCAACGGCCACCAAACCTGCGGCGGGATCACCGGCGTGCTCAGCTCGGTGCTCGACTTGCGTCCGCTGAGCGCGATCGTCGTGATCTCACCCCACGGGCGAAACAGAACGCCGCCGCCGGTGAGGACTGTCGCGTATGTGTGGAGTTCGCGGACCGCATCGACTGATTGCCTCGTCCGCGAATGGATCCCCATCTTCTTGACATCGGTGAGGAAGCTGTCGAGGTGCGACTGGTCGAGATCGCGGAGTGGATGGCCCGGGAGGTTCTCGGCGTGCCACGCGGCGAACCTTTTCAAGCCTTCGAGCTTCGAGCGAATCGTCTTCACGTGAGCAGGCGTTGCTCGCAGGTAGATCATCTGATCGCGCAGCACGGGGTGTACAGGGTTGAGAAGTGCCATCGCGAGTTCGCGAGCACGAAGGTTCCACGCGCCGCTGAACGAGTCGAACAGCAGAACGGAGGAGTGTCGGCCGGCCGCCGGGTTCCACCCCAGCGCACCGAGCTCCCAACGATCCTCATTTCCGAACAATGGGATCGGGTAGTCATGTTCGAGTTTGCGATCAGAGACGACCGCCGTATCGCCTGCCCAGTACTCGCTCGCTGAAGGCGACAACCGTTCGGCGGAGTGCCCGCGGTCGACGGTCATAAGTGGATTCCTCTCTGGCTGAGTGGCACATGGACCGCGGCGGTCTCGTGCGCAGCCCGCGCATTCTCGAGCTCCGTCGTGGAGAACTCGTGGAGAATGCGCTCGACGTTGACCAGCTGTTGGCCGTGTACCGCCGCGAACTGGGCTGGAGGCATCTCGTTCTCGTGATTGCGGAGTATCTCTCGGTACGCGAGGACTCGCGGGAGGTGGTCGGCGAACACGATGGCATTCGGGCACGCAAAGCACATGGACGGCCGGTGCTCGCAGAGCCGGCCCGCTGGCGTGAAGGGTGATTCGTACGGTGACGTGCACTGAGTCACATTGATTCCGTGCTCGGTGGTGCTCGAGGCCAGCTCGGCTGCGGCGGCAGCAGCGAGGTCGCCCGCAGCATCGTCGACTGTGCTGGCTGCCGCATGGACGAAGAGTGGCCCTCGTGCTCGATCGAAGACCTGGTGCTGCGCCGCGTTGACGGCGATGCCTGCCAGAACGTGCACCGTCGTCGACTGCGCGTAGTGGCGTTGGTAAACGGCGATGCTGTGGTCGTTTCCCGCCGCGGCGTCTGCGCTGCGGAGCACTGCTGCCCGAACACTCTTCACTGTCTTGCGCAGCCGACGGGAGTCGTATGGCCTGGATATCTCAGGAGAGATCGACGTCAAGAGCGACGTGAACGGACGACGAGAGAATGACTCCTGGCGCGCGACGAGATGTCTGGACGTGGTTCGGTGCACAGTCAGGAACAAGGAGTCTGCGTCCGGGGCTCCCACCTCATTCGCTTCCTCCCGAGCTGCTTCGGTCACGGCGATCAGTCGAAGGATGAGATCCCCAGCTCGCCATCCGTTGCCCGACTCGGTGATGGTGCAGCGCACGGTTCGAGTCCGGTGCGCCCGTGCCTTGCGGAGTCTCACGCCGAGGGAATCGGTTGTGCGCTCGATATCCGAGAGCCGCACGCCCGACCACTCTTCCGGCGCCGCACCGCTTTCTAACTGCAGCAACGTGCGGAACGCAACGAGGTCCTCACTAGTCGGATAGAGGTGCGTCAGCAGGTGGCGCGTGATCGGACCAGCATCAGAGTGGGTCATGGACTTCTCACCTGCGAAGTCCGCGTGGAAGTCGCTGAGCACGCCAGCACCGCACGCACGGACGAGATCAGCCTCTATCGATGTACCCGGAAGTCGGCCGAGATGGCGGACGCCCCAGAGCACATCGGCGCCACGGTTCCATCCTGCGACTCGGGGGTCCTCGCCGGTGAAAAGGATCCGACGTCCGACCGCAAGACGCGTCTCCAGGTCGCGGATTCGGGCACGGCAGGCGTCACGTATGGCGAGGCGCTCCGCGTTCGAGAACTCATCCAGCGGCGTGGAGTCTCCGCCCTGGTGTAAAACGCGCGCCTGGGCCCAACGAAGCGTGGCCTCGCTAACCTCATGACCGTTGGCTGCGTGGACGCGGACGAGAGCGCGGATCTGCCTGCCGTACCTGTTCGGGATCGCGCTCTCGGGCGCGTAACTGCCAGCCAACGCAGACTCCCATAAGTGGAACGCGTCGGTGATGGCGAGACCTGGCGACGCCAAACTCGCAGTGCGCGGACACACATCAGGCATGCCGCGCAGAAGACTCATGAGAGCCCGCCGGTATTGATACGCGGTGCCATCGGACTGACCAATCGTTCGACGCATTTCGATCAAAGCATCGGAGAGCTCCGCGGCAAGTATCGGGTGCGCGAAGTCGAGCGGGGCAACCGTTCCGTCGAGCTTCGTGGTCGGCAGAACGAACGACATCCGACGCGGGGCGAGGTCGACGTTGCTCACGCGGCGTTCCGATCAGCGAGGACCGCGTCTGCGAACGTCATGGCCTCGTCGCTCCAGCTCTCGAACACGTCCTGAATGAGCGCATCAGTGTCCTCCACATACCGCAGGTAGACCATCGTCGTCGCAGGATTCGAGTGCCCGAGCAGCCGCTGGACAGTGAGTCGCGGGTTGATACTGATGTGCTCGGAGAGCGTGGACGGTCCGACGTTGCCGGCTCGTCGCTCAGCCTCGCGGGCGAGGGCGACCTCGGTCAGAGACTTCAAGAGAACGACAGCGAATGTGTGGCGCAAATCGTGCGGGGTGATCCGGACACGCCGACCGCCCATCTCTGCCTGTGCGAGATCCAGCGTGCGACGGCTCGCTGCCTCGAACGTGGCATGCCATTGCCGCCTACTGATCGGCAAACCGCCTCGGCCGACGAACAGGCCCAGCGCTTCCAGTCCCTCGTTCCGCTCCGTGACGGCAATTCGTCGCAGGCGCGGAGGGAGCTGGTGCAGCCGCCATCTCGACCGTCGGCCATCCACTCGTCCCCGCACGACGCCTGCCGACATGTCTATCTCATCAACGATGAAGAGTTCCGCGCGACGACGCCAGAGTGAGGCAGCCGACGCGCGGACGACGGCGCGGCGCTCTGTCTGGCGGTACAGGTCGACGGCACGGAGGGTCGTGAGGGGAATATGGACACGGCGGCGCTTCTGATACTTCGCGCATGCCTCGAGCAAGAGGGAGCCTCCGCTGTCGATTGACGACGGAATTTCGACATCGAGCAAAGTTGAGAACTCTCCGAGGCGCATCCCAGTTGTCACCGCAAGTTGGGCGCCCGCTTGTGAGCGCAAGCTGGTGCTACCGCGCCAGCTTTCGTCCAGGTCGCCGCTCGCAGTTCGTCCGCCGAGCCCGACCTCACGGAACGTCCGCCACTGCGATTGCGTCAGCGGTCGTATGTCCGGCTCACTCGTCCAACGCGTTCGGAGTGGCGACGACTTCCCGATGGTGATCCACGGCTCACGCTGGATCTGCCCGGTTTGCGTGAGCAGCTGGTAGATCCCACGAATGACGACGACGTCGCGCTGCCACGTCGTATGCGCAACCGGTCGCTCGGAGCCGTTCAGCCGCCATTCGCGATATGCGACGATGTCGTCACTCGTTGCATGGATCACGTCCGTTCGCCGTGCGTCGAGGAAAGCGGCGAACCGCCGTGCGTCGTATGCGTAGGCGCGAAGTGTTGCTCGGTCTGCCGACGCTGCGACGATTCGGAAGTACGTCAGCCACGGCTCAACCGGGCGCCAACCATCGTCGAGAAGGATCGGCATCCCCTCGGGTAGTGGGCGGCCGCGCGAGTAGAGGTCGCCTATGCGCTCGTCGAGGTCGGCTGTGGCGGTGAGGCGGTGGTCTACGAAACGCAGGTGCATCGTGCTCCAGGGGTGCGATCGGGTGAGTGGTTGAGACACTGACCGAACGTACACATAACGACCTGCGGCTCGGGAGCCTTCCTGTTCGCCGGGTTGCGGGTGCTGCAGCCGCTCTACGACGCCACGCTTGACGCTCTGGACCGTCACGTCCGATCGACGTCATTCCCCGAGGGCATGGCCCTACTCGAGACCGTCTCCAAACACGCCAACACCGAGTACTTCGTCCTCAAGCACGCCACCCTCAGCAATCTCTACGGCGTCGACATCATGCGCGAAGCGGTCGAGGTTGCCCGGCTCCGACTTTTCCTGAAACTCGTAGCATCCATCGACGACCGCAAGGATCTCGAACCGCTCCCCGACCTCGATTTCAACATCAAGGCGGGAAACACCCTCGTAGGTGCCCTCACCCTGGACTCGCTCGAGGAGGACAGCGGCACCCTGTTTACCAGCGACCGAATCATCGAGGTCAAGAAGTCTGCGGCGCGGATCTCGGAGCGCTACTCCGCGTTCCGGGAGCGTCAAGAGACCAACGAATCATCCGTCGACGTTCGGCGCGAGCTCGTAGCTCTCCTCGACGAGGTCCGCCGAGATGTCGATGACCTCTACCACTCAGCGACAATGGTGCCCCAGCCGCTTACGGCGTGGGTCGAGACGCACCACCCCTTCCACTGGTTCGTCGAGTTCCCCGAGGTCTTCGAGCAGGGCGGATTTGACGTCGTGATCGGGAACCCGCCCTATGTAAACCGTCGCGAGCTCAGCTATCGCATCACCGGCTTCAGGACCGACGACGTAGACGACATCTACGCATCGTGCTGTGAGAGATCCGCGCAGATCACTCGCCACGATGGGCGCCTGAGCCTGATCGTCCCGATCCGCAGCCAGTTCGGCGATCGCGACGAGTCGCTGCGGAAGTACTACACCGAGCGATTCGGCGCGATCTGGGTGAGCACCTTCCAGGAGCGGCCTGCTGCACTGTTCCAGGTCAAGGTCCGCAGCACCATAATCACCGCTGCCGGGCAGGGGAAAGCGTCAGAGATCCACACCACAATCACCCACAGCTGGATCGAGCCGTTCCGCCCCCACCTGATGGCTACGCTCCGATATGCATTGCGACCGAACACCACGAAGACGCCCAATTGGATGCGATCGAGTGGCGACGCTATGTACGAGCTCATGGACACACTGCTGGCGAAGGGATCACTGCAGGCATCGCTGGTTCGTGTGAGCGACTTCTCGGTCGGCTTCAAGAAGACCGCAACCTACTTCCTCAGCACGTATACGGTGCCGCCGGTGACCTACGAAAAGTCCACCCATGCCACCGTGCCACTGAACGAAGGGAAGCTGTTCACCCAGCACCGCGACGACCAGCTGGCTGCCAGCGCCGTCGCGGCGTCACGACTGGCCTTCCTGTGGTGGACCTTCACCGGCGACTGCTTCAACGTCACCAAGGGCACCATGTCCGCGATCCCGTTCTCGCTGCGCAGCTGCGACCAGACCACCCGCGACGCACTGATCGACTTGGGGAAGCGGATCGAGAAGGCGCTGCCCGATGTTCGGTCATGGGATCTCAACTCCGGCAAGTACGTCGGCGGCTACGCGGTCCCCGAGTTGCGCCACCTTACCGACGAAGCTGACGAAATCATTCTGACCTCGATCGGCCGGATGGATCTGCTGCCAGAGATCCAGTACGCGCACGCTCGCATGTTCAAGAGCACCGGCATGTCGGCGACGACCCTTCGGCGGCTACCTTTCGCGATCAGCTGAGGCAGCACCCCACCGAGGGACCGCGGGATTACGGTACTGCGAGGGGGCATGGCAACCCCCTAACCCGTCAACGCCCTTCTAGACGCCGTATCGCCTGCCTCACCTGCTGCTGCTCAGCGCGCAGCTTGGCCACATAGTTCCCCCGCGCATACGCACCCGCGATTTGACGATGAAGGGTGTTCTCTCGTCCTCGCAACAGGGCGAGGCGGATGCGGTCAGACAGGCTCCTCTGAGCACCGTATCCCCTAGACAGTCGGGTGCGTAGGCAGACCGATCGTTGAGGCGCCCGCGCCCGACCTGTAGGGATCGCTCAGACTTGTTCCTGTTGGGGCGGAGAAGCCACGGCGCCAGGGGATGAAATGTCCACGGCTGCCGTCACCGCGCACAGCTCGAAGTGTCCGACCAATGCGCGCATAGCTCCATCGACCTCGGAAAACTCGCATAGCCAGGCTCGCCTTTCAAAGCTTCCGGTCTCGAAACTCGACAAGCCCTACCGTGTTTCCCTCGGGGTCGCGTATGAACGACTGCCACTCCTCTTGCCCGATCGGGCCGAGGGTATTCGTATCGTGGGTGAAGATACGGTGCGCCGTCGAGAGAATCTCCACGTCGCCGACGCGCGCGACCGCGGATTCCAAGTCGTCGACACGGAGATAGAGCAGCGCAGACGGCGCTTCCCGCTCGAGGAGCAACCGGACGCCTGCCAGATTGAAGAACACAAGCCCTGGGGGATCAAACGTGGCCACAGGGGGCGAACCGATGAGCGCGGAGTAGAAGGCCGCTGCCCGCTCGAGGTCTTGGACTCTCTGCGCCACCTGGACAAGGGCCGATCCGGTCATCTGTCTGCCTCGCGTCCGTCGCGGACGGTTGCGAGCGATCGCTCAAGGATCTCCCTCAGCACATCCCGATCCACTGCCGACAGCCGGGTGAGGTAGAGGCAGGCGGTGCTCGTGCGATGGGGACCGAGTCGATCGAGCAGATCGGGCCACCTCTCGGCGAATCCCTCCACCAGGTAGAGCGTGTGCTTAGCGCCGGACGCGAAGGCGATCTCGGGTGCGATGCCCTCGCGCCCGCTGTCGTAGGTGTACTCGTATTGGCCGAAGCCGACGATCCGATCAGCCCACACCACGGGGGGCCGTTGCGCCACTTCCTCGAAGAGGTCGAGGAGTTCAGTGACCTCTTCGCGTCGCGGCCCCGTGGCACGGTCAAGCGCCTCTTCGACCCTGGTGTCGGAGGGCATCACGATGCGGCCCCAGCGTTGTGCTGCGACTCGACGTACGCCTTGAGGCGGACCAGGTGGTCGCCGTCTTCTTTCTTCGAGATCGCGGCAACGAGGGGAAGCATCACCCGGCGCAATCCCGTCGCTTCGAGCTCGCATGTCCACTCGATCCGAGTTCCAGCAGCTTCGGGGTGAAGGCGGTATCGGTAGGTAGCAGTGATGCCCTCCGCCTCGCTGGTGATCGCGAATGTCGACGGTGGGTCAAGGGTGACGATCCGCAGCCGACCTGTCGATTCCTTGCCTTTCACGAGACGGGTTTCCTCGATCATGGATCCCTCGGCAAGGGGCTCGTCTGCCACTTTCACGCTCCTCACCACTCCCTCGACGTAGTCGACCGATCGAGTGGGATCTGCCAGGACGGCGAACACGTCCCGCGGGGGTCTGTCGATGTGCTCGGTGAACTGAAATCCGATCATGGCGCTCCTTCTGGATGAGTATGTTGCCGGTGCTCAAGAGGGACATAGGCGTGGGTGTGGCTGATGCGGGCAGCGCCGGCGACAGGTCGGTCGACGTGATGAACCTCGAAGGATGATGCGCAGCGGAGACGCCACCCTTCTGAGGGCATCCACTGCACACCGATAGCGGCGAAGGTCTTCGCTATCTCCTCAGCACCGCCCGTATGTCGATGCACGACGCACAGCTGAGCCGGCATCGTGCGGTATGTAAAGGGGCGAGGCGGGTCTACCGGCGCCGGGATCAACAGCGCGGCGTCGAAACGGATCTGTTCTTCATCAACGACATAGGGGTCGTCGCGTGTGATCCCTACCAGACGATCAGATTCGTGTGGGATGCCGCTCGCGGTCGCGAATTCGCGCAGCTGCTTCCAGGGCTCGAGCGAAGGATGTCCGATGCCGAAGCCACCGTACCCGCGATGCCGCAGCACGAGCAGGTGCCATTCGGGGGTGCGCTCCATCCACACGGGTGCCGCGTCGAGATCGAAACGTAGAGTGAGCGGCGTTTCCGCCGCGAAACCCTCAAATGTCTTGCTCTGCTGCGCCACGTCCACATACTCGCGATACGCCCGCACCATCCCCCGGTACTCCGAGGGGCTGAGCTCGAAGCGTCTGACGAAAGCTCGGGTGAAAGTCTCGGGTGTAGCGAACCCGGACTCCAACGCGATGTCCAGCACCGTATCGCTGCTCACCTTGAGTCGATAGACCGCTCGCTCGAGCCGCAATCTCCGCAGATGCGCCTTCGGGCTCTCGCCCACAACAGCACGAAATACCCGATGGAAATGATGCGGGGAGAGACCGGCGACCGCCGCGATATCGGCAAGCGTCACCGGCTCCTCGAGTCGCTCTTCCACCCACTGAAGCGCTCGACTCACGCACTCCTCATGCCGCCGAGTGGTCGACGGGAGTAGAGGTGCAGACACGCATCGAATCTACGAGCGAGGGTGCTCGACGTCTCGACATTTCTTGCGAATCGACTTCCCCGCCGGGGGTCACTGAGCCCTCCACGCGACCCGTGCCCCGTTTCGCTATCGACAAACCAAACCGGCCGAAATGTCCAGACGGACACACCGTGGACATTTCCTCTGCGAAATGGACAACTCCAAACGGAACCTACACGACCTCTTGACACATCTTAACCTCCGCAATATTGTTGTGCATGTCAGATACACAACTTAGAGTTGGAGGTAATTGCCATGCGCGCGCTTCCCGTTCCCCAGGACGTCGTCGACCTGTTGGTCACAGCGATCCTGATCAGCAGCACCGACATCACCCAGTCACCCGCACGGGCGCCCATCGTCACCCCCGGCCGCTCCCCCGCCGCAGTCCTCGCCGACGCCGATCACCTCGGGCAGCAGCTGTGGGACGAGAACTACGCCAGCGTCAGCTTCACGAACCGTTGCAACCTGCCGGCGCCCCGCTACGATTGGCGGCCTGTCGCGGAGCTCATGGGCGACCGCGTCGACATCGAACAGATCCTGCAGATCGAACGCAGCCGGCTGTACATGGAGGAGGTCTCCTGCCATCACGCCGGGTGGGACGACTCCGAAGCGAACCGGCAGCTGAGCCGCCTCGAGCAGAGCATCGAGGCGCGCCTGTACTTCCACCCCCGCGAGGCATCCCCGCAGGAGCCCGGCGTCGTGGAGTACGTCGGCCTCAGTCGCGCCGTCGACGAGTGGACGCGCGAGATCGGGTTCCGGTCGTCGCTGACCGTGGCCGCGGCCGCGAAAGCCCTGGACGTGGGTGACCGATGAGCCTGGCGACTCCGCGCAAGCACGCGGACATCCCCGACGAGATCCTCACCCGGCTGCGCCGGATCATCATCGGCTTGCTCACGATCGGCCTCGCGGTCGGCGCCGGCTGGCTCGGCATCATCCTCGGGCCGCACATCGGCAAGATCCTGCTGACCGCGGTCGCGATCGTGCTGCTCTGGGCGCTCGTGATCAGCGTGATCGACTTCTTCCGCAGCAGCTGAGACCGCCATGCCGGCCTACAAGGTCACCTGGACCCAGCAGGCGATCGCCACCGCAACCGTCGACGTCGAACTCGACGAGCTAGCACGGTGGGCGATCTCTGCCGGCGTCGTGCGCGCCGGCCCCGACCCACGACCCGCCGATGGGGTGGCGCTGCGGCGATCGCTCGAGCACAACACCCATCTGCGCTGTCGACGGCGCTTGAGAACTGATCGATAGCGGCGCTCGAAAAGTGGACACTCAACGATTGGAGAGTGATCACTTTGGAAGACTGGGCGCTGATCAGGAGGCTGGCTTCGGACGGGGTTCCGAAAGCGCAGATCGCGGCGCGGTTGGGGATCTCGCGGACGACCGTGATCAAGGCGGTGAACTCCGACGGGCCGCCGAAGTATGAGCGGTCGCCGCGGCCGACGTCGTTCACGCCGTTCGAGGTGCGGGTGCGGGCGTTGCTCGCCGAGCATCCGCGGATGCCGGCGACGGTGCTCGCGGAGCGGGTTGGTTGGGAGGGCTCGATCCGCTGGTTCCGGGACAATGTCGTGAGACTGCGACCTGAGCATCACCCGGTCGACCCGGCGGATCGGCTCTCGTGGGCGGCGGGCGATGCGGCTCAATGTGATCTCTGGTTCCCGCCGCGGAAGATCCCGCTCGAGGACGGCACGACGGCGCTGTTGCCGGTGTTGGTGATCGTCGCGGCGCATTCGCGGTTCGTGACTGCGCGGATGATCCCGACCAGGAAGACGGAGGATCTGCTGCTCGGGCACTGGGATCTCATCCAACGGCTCGGCGCGGTCCCGCGGCGGCTGATCTGGGACAACGAGTCCGGCATCGGGCAGCGCGGCCGCCTCGCGCAAGGTGTTGCGGCGTTCGCGGGGACCCTCGCGACGAAGGTCGTGCAGCTGAGGCCCTACGACCCGGAATCGAAAGGGATCGTGGAGCGCCGCAACGGCTGGCTCGAGACCTCGTTCATGCCCGGCCGCACGTTCACTTCCCCGGCGGACTTCAACGCCCAGCTGGAGGGCTGGCTGGAGAGAGCGAACGCGAGGGTGGTGCGGACGATCAAGGCACGCCCGGTCGATCTGATCGGCCACGACCGTTCACGGATGCTCCCGTTGCCGCCGATCCCGCTGCAACTGGGCTGGCGAGAACGAGTCCGCCTCGGGCGGGACTACTACGTCCGCCTCGACGCGAGCGACTACTCCGTCGATCCCGCCGCGATAGGCCGGTTTGTCGACGTAATCGCCGATCTCGACCGTGTTCGGGTGCGCCTGGAGGACAGGCTGGTCGCTGACCACGCGCGGGTCTGGGCGCGCGGCTCCACGATCACCGATCCCGCACATCTGGAGGCCGCGAAACGGCTGCGGCAACAGTTCCAGACCCCACGTCCTGATCCCGTTGATGACCTGGCGCGTGATCTCGCGGACTACGACCGGGCGTTCGGGATCGAAGGAGTCGCCTGATGGCTACCTCGAAGACCAGCGAGTCGGTGAAGCAGATCACCTACCTCGCCGGCGCACTCAAGGCACCCCGGATCACGGAGGCCGCAGCCCGGATGGCGGACCAAGCACGCGACGCCGGGTGGTCGTTCGAGGACTACCTCGCCGCCGTCCTCGAACGCGAAGTGAGCGCTCGCAACGCTTCCGGCGCGGAGCTGCGGATCAAAGCGGCCGGGTTCCCGAGCCGGAAGACGCTCGAGGACTTCGACTGGGACGCGCAACCAGCCACTCGGCAGCAGATCGCGGCGCTCGCTTCGGGAGGGTTCCTCCTCGAAGCGCAGAACGTGGTCCTGCTCGGCCCTCCCGGAACCGGGAAGACCCACCTCGCGACCGCGCTCGGAATCGTCGCCGCCCGCCACGGGCACCGAGTGCTGTTCGCGACCGCGACCGACTGGGTCACCCGCCTCACCGACGCCCACCGGCAAGGCAACCTCCCGAAAGAGCTCGCCCGGCTGCGGCGTTACGGGCTGATCATCGTCGACGAAGTCGGCTACCTCCCGTTCGAACAAGACGCAGCGAACCTGTTCTTCCAACTCGTCTCCAGCCGCTACGAGCACGCGTCACTGATCCTGACCTCGAACCTGCCGTTCTCCAGCTGGGGAGGGGTCTTCGGCGACCAGGCCGTTGCCGCCGCGATGATCGACCGCATCGTTCACCACGCCGACGTCCTCACCCTCAAAGGCGCCAGCTACCGACTCCGCGGCCGCGGCATCGACAGCCTCCCCAGCATCCGCACCACCACCGACGAAACACCTAGCTAGACTGCCCGCAACCGTTCACTTTTCGAGCGCCGAAAGCGTCCAGAGTTCGAGCGCCGCCGACATGCGCGACGCGGTGCTGCGGCTCTACGCCACCCGGCAGCAGACCTGACACGACTGAGGGGCGCCCCATCCGGGACGCCCCTCAGTCACTTTTCGCTCACACCAGGCGTGCGGCGAGCTCGTCGATCTTGTCGGGCCGGAACCCGGACCAGTGATCCTGATCCGTGATCACAACCGGCGCCTGCAGGTAGCCGAGCGACTTCACCTGCTCGAGCGCATGCGCGTCTTCCGACAGGTCGTGGATCTCGTATTCGATCCCCTTGGAATCCAGCGCGCGATAGGTCGCCGTGCACTGGACGCACGACGGCTTCGTGTACACCGTGACAGCCATGTGACTCATCCTCCTCTCTTGGTCTCGTAGTTTGGGGGTCGGGTCAGACACGCTCGCGCGCGCGGCGGCGCAGCCAGACGACGGTGGCGACCAGGGCGATGATCAGGCCGCCGGCCACGACGATCTGAGGCCACCCGAACCCGATGTCGTCGACGAACGGGATGACGACCTCGGCGCCGTGAGCGAGCAGGTGGTACTGCACCATCCAGTCACGCACCGGGTTGAACAGCACCCCGAACGAGAACATGCCGGTGGCCATGCCGCCGCACAGCATGAACATCAGCGTCAGCAGGTCGTCCTCGTTCTCGGCAGCCGACTGCGTCATGAGATCCACACCTCCTCCGGCGTCGGCGCCGGCGCGTCCGGGTATGGGATCTCGCCGGCGCGATCCTCGAGCACGTTGACGTACTCGCCGGCGAACTCCTCCGCCCGCTCGCGCTCGGCACCCTGGGCGAGTGCGAACGCGAAGGCCTGCTCATGCGCGAGCTCGGCCCGGTTCTGAGTGATCTGCATGGTTGCTCCTTTCGTTCACGCCGCGGCGGGACGCCGGTAGGTGAGCACTTCGTTGTCCGACACGGTCATCAGGCCCTCGTCACCTGAGTCGAGCTCGCGATACTCGATCGCCATCGCGTCCTCGTCGACGATGTCCGGTTCCACCGACTCCACGACCACCCAGACCCCGAGGGTGGAATCGGACAGCACCAGGTCACCGACTTCGAGGTCGCCGGCCAGGCCCTCGGAGATCTCCCCGTAGCCTTCGTCGTCGTCCGCGGCCGCGGCGGCGGCATCGTCGTCCTCGACGTCGACCGGCTCGGGCACGAACCGGACGTTGCCGGGCTTGCGGGCGCCGAGCGCGACGACGTTGCTGGGCAGCGCTGCAGGAGGCTCGACCGCCGGCTGCTCGATCCCGTCGAACAGGGTGATGCGGGTGGTCGACCAGTCGTTGTAGGTCGGCGGGATCTCCTCATCGCCGTCGATGAGCGAGGACGGTTCGGCAATCGTCTTACGGGGGTGATCCGTCTCGAGCGGGGTGAGGGTGCGCAGGTGCTCCCAGTCCCGCGTGTCGGACTTGTCGAGCTTTGCCGGGTCGGGCGTGTAGAAGGTCTGCACTTCCACCGGGAGCGACTCGGCACTGAGGGTGACGCCGCGGCCGCGCTTGTTGCGGGGCAGCGCGACGCCGATCGCCGGGGAGTCCCACATCATCATCGCGCCCTGGGGGGAGAGTCGGCCGAGGGAAAGGCGGGCTCCGAAGTTGTCACGCATCTCACCGCCGAGGAACTCGACATCGGGGCGCTGGATGCCCAGCAGCATGTGGATCTTCGCGCTTCGAGCCAGGCGGGCGAGATCCGACAGGAGCTCGAGCACCGGCGCCTGAGTGGGCGCGCCCTTCGGCTTGACCGTCTTGTACCAGCGCTGCACGCGAGCCTTGAATGTCGCGTACTCGTCGATGATCAGCGCGAGCGGCTCGAAGTCCTCGAGGCGGGCGGTGCCCTGCTCGAGTTGGGTGTACCGCTGCTCCATGAGCTCGTGGGCCGCGTGCAGCATCCGCACCTGGTGCTCGACACGAGCCGCGACGAGCTCGACGTTCGGCCAGGTGCGGAACCCCGCGAACTCGATCCGCTTCCCGTCCAGCACCCATACCCGCCAGCGGGCCTGAGCCAGGTGGGTGAGCACCGTGTGCTGGAACGACGTCTTACCCGAGCCGGTGCCACCGATGACGAGCATGTGAGGCGAGACCGAGGGCTGCCAGTACTGGCACTTGCCGTCCTCGTCGATGCCGATCGGGATCATGAACGCCTTGTATTCGGCGTGCGTCAGCTGCTTCGTCGACGGGGCTGGCTCGTGGAGAACCAGGTCCGGCATCGGCGGACGGATCTCGAAGGTGACCTCATCGCCCTCGAGATCCCAGTGCGCCCGCCACCGACCGGGCAACATCGACGACAGCAGCTTCTCGATCTGCATCCGGCGCGCGGGGATCGCCAGCCGCGGCCCCATGTCGTACTTCACCTTCATCCGTTGGACCTCGCCGCTGTCGGGGTCCGCGGTGATGTCGACGGTGGAGCTCTCCCCCAACAGCACCTTCGCCACCTGCTCGGCGCGCTGGTATTCACGAGAGACCGGCGTGGTCGGAGGCGCGAGCTCGAGCACGAGGAGGCAGCGGCGGGGGACGTGCTTGAGCACGCGGTACTCCTCACCGATGCGTCGCGAGAGCGAAGTGACGATCTGGTCGACGAACCGCACATCACGGTCGTCGACGTGGGAGGCGTAACGGATCGTCACCTTGCGAGGGACGCCCACCCAACCGCGGGTCCACTTCACCGCCCGGACCAGGTCGCGCGACGGACGCTGCGCGCCCAGCGAGGGCAGCACCGCCTCGATGCCCGGATCAAGCCGGCTCTGTCTCTGGTAGGTGCGGATGCCGGACGCGATCGACGCGGTCGCGATCACCACAGCCGCAACCCATACCCACGCGATCGCGTCGGTGAAGCGGGCCTGCATGTTCACCCCGGTCAACACCACCGCGGCAGCCATCACCACCAGTGCGGGGAAGATCCCTGTCACCTGGCGGCGCGGCAACACCCCCAGCGGCGTGATCGGCGCCGACGACGGGCGGGCCGGCGGGCGAGCAAGTCGAGTCGCCATCGGATGCCTCCTGACCAGGCCGCGCCGATCGCGGCCCTCTGCGTCATATAGGCCCCCTGAACCTGGCTTCGCGGACACGGGGATCTGGATCTACTCGCCGCGACCACCCCGTCGCTCACCCTTTCGGGATGTGTCCGGAGGTATTGCGGGCGTACTTCTGCAGCACTTTCCCGCACATCGGCGCAATAACGTCGCCACCATGGCGCTTGACACCAGTGGTAGGCTTGCCCCGCGTAGCTGAAGCGAAGTCGGAAGCGGAGCGGGGCAAACCCCCACCGCCGTAAGAAATATCCAGCCCGCAATATCCCCGCAGCATCACCGCATCAGCTGCACTCTCTCGGCGGCGACCCGGGCCGCACATCCCCGCCATACGCTCGCGCGGACCTGGCTGCAGCCATCGACAGCCGGGTGACGCCTCAGCCCTGAGCGGAGCTCTCGCCGCGACGGTTCTCCCACTCGCGCCGCATCCACTCCCCCTGCCGCACTGCGGCGGCCCGGTTGACGCCACGCGCAGAGTCCGGTGCCAGCGGGAACGGGGCGTCGTGGTTGTGCCGCTGCTCGAGGGTCGCGGCCGAGTCGACGAACAGCGTCTCGACTACCGATGACAGTGCCGGCGTGCGGGCGTCGCGCAGCGCCCACCAGGTGGCCTTGAGTCGCGCATGCAGGTCAGCAGGGAGGTAGTACGCCACGAGCCTGTGCCCCTCCGACGCGGTACCCCGCGGCCCCTGCGCACCCCGGGGTGCTGGCGGGAACGGCTGGCCGTCGTTGTGCTCGAGCTCAGCCCTCGTGACGTACTCGAGGAAGATCCCCTCCACGAGCGCCGAGAGCGTCGGCGCTCCGTCCGGGCAGTCGCGGGTAGCCCACCAGGCGGCCTTGAGTCGCGCATGCAGCGCTGCCGGGAGGTAGTACGAAACAGATCGGTATCCGGTTGCTGTAGTGCGCGCAGCGGGACCGGATACTGCCTGATCGTCGACGTGGGGAGCGTCTCGATCGGTCACACATCACCGTCTGGAAATGGTCGGGCAGAGCCCGCGGGTGTTCGGGTAGTCGGTAGCCTACCCGCCGGTTATCCAGACGTCAGGGCCTCAGCCGCCTGCTACTGGCACGACCCGACCGGGCAGAGGTCTACGCCCCAGAGTTCGAAGAAGTCCTCCGGGTTGACGAAGTTCTGGTGCTCGGGAAGCGTCGCCGGCCGCGGCAGGCGGGTGTCGTTCTGGGAGAGGATCAGCTTCGCGACCTCGGGGTTGGTGTTGTTGGCGACGTTGATCCGCAGATCAAGGTGGCAGCCGCCGGAAGGGGGGACGTTGCCCACGACGCCGATCTGCTGGCCGGCTTCGACGATGTCGCCGACGTCGACCAGGCGCTGCGACTTGTACATGTGCAGGTAGGAGACCACGTACCCGTCTGCGTGCTCGATCGACAGCCACAGGGCGCTCGAGAGGACGACCTTGCCGGGCAGGATCGCGTAGACAGGGTCGCCGCAGGGGTTGGGCCACCGCTGCAGGTCGATGGCGGCGTGCCAGGTGGAGGCGCCGGGGACGCCGGCGCTGCGGGGTCCGTAACCGCTGGTCATGTTGTAGTCGGAGCGCAGGGGCAGCTGGATCTCGCCGTCGATGCTGCCGCTGCAGCCTCCGCCGATGACGCCCTCGCCAAGGGTGGTGATCAGCTGCTCGGCCGCGGGCTCCCACTTGTCGTAGGCGTCGGGGAAGGCGCTGACCTGCACCCGCTGAGCCGCAACGCCTGGCGCCATGTTCTCCCAGCCGCTGATGTCGAGCAGGCCGCGCGGGGAGCCCCCGTTGGGGCCGGTGGGGCCACCGAAGAACGCCTTGATGGAGTGGTCGAGATTCATGAGCTCCGCGACGGTCCCCCACCCCGACACGCGCTGCTGGAACGGGTTGACGCTGTCGTGGTCGCTGCCGACCGCATCGTGGGGGTAGTTGAGGGACTCGGGGACGGAGGAGTTCGCGTACATCCGCAGCACGGACTCCTGCAACGCCGTCATCAGAGCGATCTTGAGACCCTTGTCGGAGACGCCGAGGTCACGCCCGACCGTGATGATGCGGGTGGCGATCGCGATCTGCTTCTCGTTCAGCGTGATCTTGCCGCCGCGGCCATTGGGGATCTCCATCGACTGGGGCGCGGCCGCGGCCGCTGGCGCCGCCTCACCCGACGAGCTCCCCCAGCCCGTCGACGAGGCGGGCGGCTTCGAGCTCGACGACGCCGGCGGGGTCGGCCGCGTCGACGTCGCCTCACCCCACGACGCCGAGGAGGCCGTCGACGCAGGGACGCACCCGGCGCCATCCGATCCCACAGCGCCGGCGGATGAAGCGATGACGCCCATGAACACCGCGAGGAGCCCGCCGACGACCATGGCGAAGATCAGGCCGACGACGCAGAGGATCGCGACGATCCGCTTCCACGGCGACCGGGCCTCGTCCTCGTCCACTGTCAGATCCGTCATCAGCGCGTGAGCTCCCGGGGACGGTAGGCCTCAAGCTGGCGGCGCCGCTCGAGCGAACGGGCGGAGGGCCGCTGGGCCGGGCGGGGTGGGAGCGAGGAGATGTCCTGCACCCCGGTTGCGGACTTGCGGTGCGCGGTGGCCACCCCTTGCGCGTCGACCTCGATGCGGCTGGCGCGGGTTTCGGCGACCTTCACGACCTTGAGCTCGCCGGCGTCGACGACCTGGGGCGCCACCCGGCGTGCGGCGGCGTTGGTGACGGCCGACGTTGCCTTGTTCGCGGTCTTCTGGGCGACGCTCTTGCCGACGACCACGGCGCCGGCTGCGGCCGCGCCTGCGACTCCGCCGCTGGCGGCACCCTTCGCGACGGTGGCGGCTCCCTTCGCGACGGAGGTCGCCGTGGATGCTGCGCCGAGGGCCTTACGAGCCGCACCGGGACCGACCGAGGGCCCGCGAGTACCAGAGGGGCCTCTGCCGCCTCCTGCGCCTCCCTGGGAGCCGGGGCCGGGGTCGCGGACCTGCGTGAGCGTCACAGGCTCGGGCTCGGGGGCAGCGGGCTTCTCCGGCAGTGCCGCGGCGCTCGGTTTTGCCGGACGTCGCTTGATCAGGTCCTTCGCGGTGTTGGCCATGCTGGCGATCGCGCTCATCTTGAGCAGGGCGTTGGAGTCCTTCGGGCCGGGCTTCATGCCCAGGCCGAGCTTGTTCAGGTGGCCCGCGACGCCGCGGCCGGCGCGCAGGGTGGCCCGACGTGCACGCCACACCAGGACGATGACGATGATCAGGAAAATGATCAGGAGAACCATCCGCAGCTGGTGCGGGAGGAAGCCGGTCTGCCCCATGATCCAGGTCGTCATCTTGAGGTACAGCGCCATCACGACGGTCATCACCGCGAGGCTGATCGCTCCCATGTAGGTGTCGGAGATCGCCTTCCACAGCGGCTCGCGGTTGACCGGGAGGATGCACAGGTACACCAGCAGCATCGACTTGACCGCGGCGACCAGGAAGAACACCACCGACACCATCAGCAGCGCCGCGATCACCATCCCGAACACGAACATGACGGAGACCCCGCCGCCGGCGACCATGGCGTTGAGGATGTTCATGCCGCCGGGGTTGTCGTGCGCGAACCTCGCCGCCTCGGGCGCGCAGTCTCGCAGCGCCGACTGGGGCTCGCCGGACTGGATGAAGGTGTCGAAGATGCCCTGGCAGTTGTCGGGCAGCACCTGGGCGTAGGAGATCACCTGGTACGGGATGCGCACGAAGATGTCCATCAGCGTCGCGTTGACCGCGGTCGCAAGCGTCCCGTCGCTGCTCTGCGCGTCTGGATCGACGACGATCGAGTTGGCCAGCTGGCTGCCGAACTCCTGCGCGTTATCCAGAACACCGCCGCTGGCGGTGAGTGTGGCGACCGGGTTGGCGAGCACCCCCACGGCCAGCACGGCCAGGACGGCGGAGACGAGCATTTCCCAGAGCCCGCCGGACACGCGCCCGACGTAGAGGGCGATTCCTCCCACAAGGGCGCTGATCACCAGCGCGAACGGAATCCAGTTGACCGTGCCCAGCTGCTCCTGCACCCACACCGCGAGGGTGTTGAACGGGGTGGCCAGCCACGCGACCCACTCGAAGCTGAGGAGGAAGTCGAACAGCCAGAGGATCACGCCGGTCGCGAAGTACTGCATCGACCACAGCAGCTGCACGATGAAGTTGACGACGACCGTGCCCGGCGTCCACACGTCGCCGGCGTTGATGTCGATGACCCCGTACTTGGAGAACGGGTTGCCGTGGCTGTCGATGTAGTCGACGCCGTCCGGGAGGAAGCTCACCGCGTGCGCGGTCTGGCCCTGGATGAAGGTGAAGTACCCGATGAGCGCGACGGTGGCGATGGTTCTCGCCCACCGAGGGTGCTGGTGCGCCCAGACCCGGGCGCGCCAGGCCCACCCGCTCATCGAGCGGAAGGCGTCGACGTAGAACGTGATCATGAGATCTCCACGGGGGCGGAGGGAGTGGACAGCACCGCCTGGCGACGGTCGGGGCGAGCAGGCAGCGTCTTGCGGAACTTGCCGTAGCGGCCGCGGATGTCGCGCATGATTCCCTCACCGCGGCGCTCGATCGGCACCTTCCGGTCGGGGCCGATGGGGCTCAGGTTGGTCATGACCTCGCGGACGAGCTCGGGGGAGACGGGCAGGCCCAGCCAGTCGACGGCGCGCTTGGCGAGCGTCTCGTCGCGCTGGCGCATGACGAACCGGATGGGGATCAGGCCTCGGGTGACCTCGTCGCCGAAGTCGTGGGGGTCGTGGGAGCCGACTGCGGCCGCGGCGGCGTGCTTGCGGCCGTCTCGGAAGAACGTCTGCAGTTCGGCCTGGCCGTCACGGGAGGCGCTGATGTGGTGGGTCTCGTCGAAGATCGCCAGCGCGAAGCGGTGGCGGTCCATGAAGCAGACCTCGCGGGTCAGCTGGGCGAGCATCGCGTACATGGCTCGGCCGACGATCTTCTCGATGGGCATCTGCTTGAACAGGTGCTCGTTCTCGACCTCGGCGCGGTCGGGCAGGCTCAGCCCGTGAGTGGTGAACACGACGGCGTCGACGGACTTGAGATCCAGCGGCGGCAGGGACTCGTCGAAGAGAACCGCGCCGAAGTCTTTGGTGGCCACGACGCGGATCAGGCCGAGCAGTTCCGCCGCCACCGTGTTCTGCTGCCCCAGCTGGCGCAGGTGCTCGATGAGCGCGCCGAGGCTGGTGATCTGGTGCGTCTCCATGTACTCCGCCTCGAGCAGCCCTGACAGCTGCACGCCGCGGGTGTCCATGGTCTGGATGCCGAGCATCAGCGAGAACAGCGACTGCACCATGCGGGCGCCCTTGCGCGGGCCGAGCACCCGCAGCGGGTCCAGCGACCACTGCGGCTCGAGCATGTCAATGACGCGGGTGGAGGTTCCGGGCAGCGACTCGGCAAACGTGGCGTACTCACGGGCCACGGTGCGGTCCAGCGCCACAATCAGCCCGCCGCGATCGAGCACGTCGCCGGCGACGCTCTTGAGCAGGACGCTCTTGCCAGCGCCGAGCTCGGCGACGACTCCGAAGCTGCCGGAGGAGTCCGCCTGGATGTTGCCGAACAGGTCGACCAGGATCGGGGTGTGCCGGCCGGTGGTGATGTTGTCGCCGAGACGGATGCCGCGGTCATCGCCGAGGGCGCTGCTGACGACGGGCAGCCCGGACGCGAACTCGCGGCCGGTGGTGATCTGGGACAGGTCGCGCACGATGCGGGAGGTCGGCACACCCGGCTGCATCGCCCACCAGAGCTCTTCCTGGCCGCCGAGGGGCGCTTCCAGGAGGAAGTCGGAGGCCTTGTAGTCGGCAGCGATGTAGCGGGCGCGAGCCTGCGCTGTGGCGGGGTCGGGGCCGCCGACCGCGTAGATCACGGTCGCTTGGACCTCGACCTCTTTGTCGCTGGCGTTGAGAGAGGCGTGGTACGCCGAGAGGGTCTCAGCGACCTGCGCGAGATCTGATCCGCTGCCGGTGATGGCGAGGGTGCCCGACTGCTGGTCGACCTGATCCAGCAGCTGCTCCTCGGCGCGCTTGTTGCGGCGCTTGACTGCGTCGGCGCTGGTGACGGTCAGCCGGATCGCCCAGTCGACGTCGAGCTCGTACTGCTCGACGCGGGAGATCCACTCGACGCCGGGCATCAGCCATCCGCCCTTCGGGCCGCCCACGACGGCCTGCATGATCTGGTAGCTGGGGGCGTCGGCGTGCGGGCTCTGCACCTTGAGGTAGCGGCGGTTGAACGGCAGGAACCGCTTGAGCTCGGCCGGGGAGAGGTCGGACTGGCCGCCTTCGTCGATCCACGGGTTCGGCATCGCGGTAGGCAGCTGAGTCGCGGGGACTTCCGCGATGCCGACGTCGCCGGTCTCGGGGACGGAGCCGTCGATGTCCAGGCCGCGGTGCTGGGAGTGCAGCGCCATCCAGACGTATTCCGCGACGGTGGCAGGGCGGGCGTAGAAGTCGGCGGGGATGCGGTTCTCGATCTCCTGCGCGGCGGCCATCGCCGCGGCGATCTCGGATTCGGCGGGTGCGGTGCGAGGAAGTGCAAGCTGCTCGCGGAACTGCTCGAGGCCGGCACGCCAGGTCGCCTGCGAGCGGGTGCGCCAGTTGCCGGCGGACAGAGGGATGGAGAGCCAGTAGGCGCGCTCCCCCAGTGCGATCTCCTCGAGGGAGTCGAGGGTGAGTGCGCATTCCTCGGCCCACTCGGGGTGCTGGCGGATGTCGACGCCGGCGAGCATCTTGTCGACGATGTCGACGGGATCGCTCGTCGCGCACAGCCCGATCAGCAGCGCCTCTCCACGGAGGGACTGGAAGAGCGCCTGGTGCTGACCGAGCACCAGCTGACGGAGCTCGTCGGTGCCATACCCGTGCGGGAGGCCCTGCAGGCGCCAGGTGGCCCAGATGGTGCCGGTGCGGGTCCACATCAGGTGTCCGGCGAAAGAGGCTGCGGGAATGCGCATGAGACGTGCTCCTAGTTGGTGTTCTTGGCCTGCTGCAGCAGACGCTCGACGGCGCTGACCGCGGCGCGCGGCTCGGCTGCGGGGTTGGCGACAGGGCGCTGAGGGCGGCGCTCGGGAAGAGTCGAGGGCTGCGCGGGCGCTGCGTCCTCGAGCTCGGCGTCCGGGGTGTCCGTCACGGGGGGCGGCATCCGGGTCGACCCGATCGCCTGGTGCGGACGCGCAAGGCGAATCGGGCGGGCCTGATACCTCCCCCCGTGCGGCTTGAACATCGCCGCGACCGCGCCGACGAAGGCGAGGACGAGGTTGCGGCGCGTCATCGGGATGAGCCCGACGAGCCAGGTCACGCCCCAGGCGACACCGACCGTGATAGCCAGATCGAGGAGAGTCGCTCCCGTGCTCCACAGGGTCCGCGTCATCAGCAGCCCCATGAGGGCCACGCCACCGAAGCCGACCTGGGTGAGCGTGTACGGCCCACCCGGGATGCGAGACCCATCGGTCATCCGACCGATCATCTTCGGGAATCGGCGCGACCGCGTGTAGAAGCGGGCGATCTCCTCGTTAGCCATGGGTCAGGCAGCCAGGCTGTAGTCGACGATCTCGGTGATCGCCGGGGCGGCGTTGGTCTCGTTGTTGATGGTCTGCGAGAACCAGCCGAGGCCGTTCAGCGTGACCGCCCAAACCACGAACCCGGCGACCAACGTGGTGACGAGGATCTTGCCCCAGGCCAGTCGACTGATGATCGCCACGGCGATGATCAGTGCGATCGAGGCCAGGAGCGCGAACGCCTGGAAGACGCCGGTCCACGTCGAGAAGAGGTTGTTGAGGTATTCGGAGAGTGCCATTGCAGTGCTGTCCTTTCGGTGCGTCCCGGGCTATCGAGACGGGTTGGGTGTGGGGTCGGCGCCGGGCTCGACGCTTTCCAGTGGGGCGAGATCGACAGATGTCGTCTCCCAGCGCCCGTCGCGCGCAGTGAGCGTGAGGGCGTAGGTCGTGGTCAGCCGCTGGTCGCTGGCGCTCGAGACCTCAGCTGTCGCGAGGACGTGCACCACCGATCCCGTGCTGGGGGTGTCACTGGGCTCGACGTCGCTCTTGACGTCGGTGACCGTGATGGTCATGTACGGAGCCGGGGTGATCGCGGAGATCTCCGAGCCGGGCGAGACGTAACGGCTGATCTCGCCGGAGCCAGCCAGATATGCGGAGAGGAACGCTTCGACCGTCTGCCGGGCGCTCGAGGTCTGCAGCACCGTCTGTCCATACGCCAGACGCACGGCGTCGTCTTCCTTCGCCGGCGCAGCGATCGGAGCGGGCAGGCCCACCACCGACAGGCCTGCGTCCGTGACGCGGACGGTGACTGCGAAGTAGCGGCGCGGCCAGACGGTGGCGCCGCTCTCGCTCTCCATGTCGAACTCCTCGACGTTGGCGGCGACGACCACGCTCACCAGATCCGACTCATCCGTCTTCTCCACCGACACCACGGCGAGGTCGCGGTACTTCCATTCGGTGGCCGACAGCTGCCCGACCGCGGCCGGGTTGATGTACGTGGCGAGGGTGCCTTCGTTCTCGCGCGTTGCTCCCAGCCATGCCGCGACGAACGCTGCACCGTACTCCCCTGCCGACTGCTCCTTGGCGGTCAGCGGTGCGTCGACGGCGACCTGCGCGACTGCTTGAGGCTGCCGACCGTTGATGGTCGCGTTGACCAGCGCGAGCGGGCCACACGCGACCGCGACAATCAGCGCACCGGTGACGGCCTTCTGACCGAACCCGCGTCCGGCCGTCCACTCGCTGCCCTTCGCCGGTGACGTCTTCGACCCCTTCGCGGGCTTCGGTTCCTTCGGCTTGCGCAGAGCCATCACACACCCCCGCTCAGCTGAATCCCGGCCACCCGCATCGCCGCCGGCGCGGCTGCGCGCAGTTCCGCGAGGGCCGCTTCGACACCCCCGTAGGTGCCCGTGTCGAACGGTCGATCCAGGGTTCGAGCTACCGCATCCTCGAATCCCTGAGTCGCACGGATGGCGCGCGCGGCGTCGGGCTTGAAGCTGTCCCAGGTCGGGTCGCTGAGGTTGTCATCCGCCACGGCCACGTTCCCTTCTCGTCGTCGTCTTCACTCCCCCGCACCGGGGGCTCTACGTCATATAGGCCCCCCTTCCGCCGCTTCGCGGACACCGGACGACGAGATTTCTTGCAGGAATATTGCGCCCTTGTGGCCCTTCGCTTTTCGTGCCTGTGATCTGGCTTTTTCTAGGTCTGATCCAGGCGCACGCGTGCCAGTACGCGCGTGCGTGCGCCGATCGCGCGCGCCCTTATCCAGACGTTGACCCTGGGGTGCTGAGGAACGTGGCCGCCGTCAACCGACGTAGCGACGAAGGGCCATTTCCATGCACGTCTACAACGCAGCCACCACCCTCGAGCGGGCACTACTGAATGAGTGGAACAGCACGCTCGCGACCTTGCGCCACGACTACGGCGCCCTCGGGGAGCTCACCGGCGACGAGGCGATCGAGCTCATCCGCCGCCCCCAGCTGGCCGAGGACCGCGACCAGATCCTCAGCCAGCTGCTCGAGCTCGAGCACGGCGGAGACGTCGTCGCCGGCAAGGTGATCCTCAAGTCCTTCCTGCCCCTGGCGTTCCGCCTGGCACGCACCTGCAGCAGCGTCCGCGCCATCTGGCGCAACTCCCCCACCGACGCCACCGCGACGACGATCGGCGCACTGTGGGAGGTCATTCGCACCTACCCGCTGCACCGCACGAGCTCGGTCGCCGGCAACATCCGACTCGAGTGCATCAAGCTCCTCGAGCGAGGCTTCGGCGCCTCCCCCGACATCGAGCTCGCCGTCGACGACGAGACCCTGGAGCACCTCGTGAACGCGGACGCCGACACCGAGACCGACGACCCGCTGCGCGACCTCGTCACTCTGTTCACCTGGGCCATCGACAACGGCACCCTCACGGCCGACGAGGTCCGCCTGCTCGCCCGGATCGAGCTCACCGAGGGCAACCCGGGCGAGGAGCGCCAGCAGGCAGCCGACGAGCTCGGCATCAGCCGCGACACTCTCAACCGCCGTGTGCACCGCATCCGCACCAAGCTCATGACCGCTGTGTGCGGTGACGTGCAGGAGCGGGTGTCCTACGCCCCCCGCCGCAGCTGACACACCCCCGCGCCGACGAAGCCCCTGGATGGCCCCCAGGGGCTTTGTCACGTCCGGCGATGCCCTCACACCCGGGCGTAGGGCCGTTCGGCGCTCAGAATGACCCTGACGGCCCGTGAGGGCATGATCGTCACCGGCCTCCCCCGCCGAACCGGCCCGCTGGCCGATCAACCCCGCCCTCCGGGCTACACCACCGCCTGACCGTTGCTCCATCGAGACCACACCTGGCCGCAACATCGCCGCACGGCGGTAGCCTCATCGGTGCAACACCCTCCGCTGATCGTTCGCTCCACCGGCGCAATACGACGCGGAGGTCTGGCGGATGATCCCCGCATGCACCGCGCTCTACCGTGGCAAGAACCTCGGGCTGATGCTCGCAATATCCGTCGCAATACATGCGCCATATATTGCGCAGTTATAGCGCGTCTGTTGCGCTTGTCTTCCGGGATGCATCCGCCTACGTGGTTACAACCGAGCGGCATACATCCGGCTTACCTCCTGTGAGCATGCGCTAGTAGGCAACAGATATGCCGGGTGTTTATCGCTTTAGTTGCTACGTTATGCCGGGTGTACGCCCGCACTATTGCGGCTTTATTGCGGGGACCATCCGCTGATATGTCGGCGGTCGATCGCTAGACTGCCGCTATGGATCTGCACATGTGCTTACAGTCGAGCGTGGCAATTGCGCCACGTCATCGCAGCCACACCGCCACATCGGCGCTTATGAGGAACGGGAGGGACGGATGAAGGTCATCGCGGTCGCCGGTCAGAAGGGCGGGGTCGGTAAGACGACCAACGTCATGAACCTGGCAGCATGCCTGACGCGCGGAAACCGCGTCCTCGTAGTCGACGTCGACCCGCAGGAGTCGACGACCTGGTGGGCAGAGAACGCAGGGGACGAGTTGCCCTTCGACTTCACCGCAGACGTCGACCCGGGCAACCTCTCGCTGATCCGCAACGCCGACGACTACGACTACGTGCTGATTGACACCCCCGGCAGCCTTGACAACACCGCCGTCCTGTCCGCCGTTCTCGACGTGGCGGACTTCGTCATCCTCCCGCTGAACCCTGAGCCCCTCGTCGTCCCAGCGCTGCGGCGCACTGTCGCCCAGCACATCGCACCGCGAGGCCTTGACTACCGGGTGCTGCTCAACAGGATCGACCGACGAGTGTTCGGGCAACTCGAGGACTGGCAGGAACTCGTGGATGACGGCCTCAAGATGCCCCGGTTCGAGGGGTACATCCGGGCAAGCAAAAGCATCGCGGACGGGCCACTAGACGGGAAGGTCGTCACCCAGTACAGCGACACCCGCGCCACGCAGAACGCGATCTTCGACTTCACCACCGTCGCCCGCGAACTACAGACCGCACTAGAGGCCACGCCCGCCATGAAGGGAGCGAACTGATGGCACGCAAGAGCCTGGGATCACTGGTCGCCAAGGACGTCGACACGCCCGCACCGACCGCGGGGGAGCAGGCGGCGCCTGCTCCGGTTGTCCCACCGACCCCACCGACGCAGACTGAGCCCGCACCGACTGCGGAGTCCGAGGCGATCGAGAAGGCGACGACGCCTCCCGCCGAAGAGGAGCCCAGCACGCCGGCCCGCAAGACGCGCGGTGCCCGCCGCACCGCCGCGGCCGCGGACGGCGACAGCGACCGTGAGACGGCCTCCAAGGGCGTTCCGGTGCACTTGACCGAGGAGCTCAACGAGCGACTGCAGGCGTACATGGCCACCACCCGGTGGAGCCATCACAACGTGCTCCTCGACGCGATCGAGACGACGTATGAGCGCCTGCCTGAACTCATCGCCGAAGCAACCGCCGCCGCCAGCCGCAAAGCCGAGCGCACGGTCCTGTTCGCCCGCCCCAACCCCACCGCGCCCAAGGCGTCGGGGGAGGCCCGGGTCAAGCACACCGTGAAGATGAGCGACACCAACCGGAACATCCTCGACCGCGTCACCGCCGAGGTCGGAGCCCCTAGCCGCAACTTCCTCATCACCGTGGCCTACGAGGCCTATCTGCCCACCATCGAGAAGAGCTAACCCATGACCACAACCGCCCCTGAGAAGACCAGCAAGCGTGCCCGGAACACCGAGAAGGCCCCGACCCGACCCGCCGCGGTCGGGCAGCCGACGAAGTCACGTCGCCGCGTGTGGATGATCGCCCTCGGCATCACCATCGTCCTCATCGGCGCGTTGGCCACCTGGTACGTGACCACCACCACGTCGCGCACCGTCTCGGTGCTGACTGTCAGTGACACCGTCCAGCGCGGCGAGGCGATCACTCAAAACGACCTCACGACGATCTCGATCGCGGGCGGGCAGAACGTCGACGCGATCCCCGCGTCGGAGGCATCCGACGTCGTCGGGCAGGTCGCGGCCGTCGACCTGCCCGCTGGCTCACTGCTGACCACCAGCAACACCCTCGACACGCTGCCAGTCCCGGACGGCTCCTCGATCGTCGGCATCGCCGTGAACGCGAGCCAGCTGCCCTCCTACCGTCTCGCCGCCGGCGACGCCGTCCGCCTGGTCGACACCCCGGTCGCGCAGGGAGAGCCGCCGACATCGGACCCGCAGACCTTCGACGCCACCGTGTTCACCACCACCTACGACGAGGCCAACCAGACCTGGATCGTCGACGTCGTGGTCCCCGAACGTGAAGCCGCGTCGATCGCAGCGCGCGCCGCTACGCAGCGTGTGTCCATCGTCCTCGACGGCGTGGGGGAGTAAGCCCCAATGTCGATCGTCTACCTCACCAGCACATCGGGCGCGCCGGGAGTGTCCACCCTGGCAACCGCCCTCACCCTCAACTGGCCACGGCCGACGCTCCTGCTCGAGGCCGACATCGCCAAGACCAGCCACATCCTCTCCGGCTACCTGCAAGGCCAGTACCAGCACGTACAGAGCCTCACCGAAGCGGCGATCGCCAACCTCCGCGGTGGCCTGGACGGCGAGATCCTCTTCGCGCAGACCATCAGCCTCGGCGAAGGCCGCTACGTCATCCCGGGGTTCAACGACCTCGGCGGAGCACGCGGAACGACCAGCGCGTTCTGGGCGAACCTGCTGCGCGCACTCGAGCAGCTGCCGCGCACCGCTAACGCCCCCGACCTGGACATCATCGTCGACGCCGGACGGTTCGCTCCCGGAGACCCCCGCAGCCCGCTGATCGCCGCAGCAGACGCGGTGCTCGTGGTCACCGGGAACACGCTCCCGGACATCCACGCCCTGTACGCGAGCTCGAGTGCCTTCGCGACCACGCTCGAGGCATCCGGCCACCGCGACTACCTCGGGCTCACAATCACCACCACCCCGCTGCGAGGCCAGGGATACAGCGCCAACGAGATCTCCACCAAGACCGGCCTGCCCTTCGTCGGCGCACTGCCCTGGGACCCCGCCACCGCCGCTCACTACTCCCACGGCGCTCCCGCCCCCGCCAGGCGCCTGCCATACACCAGGGCACTGGCAGAGATCATCACCGCCCTCGACGGTGATCTCGCCGGCCGCCGCTACACGCCGACAGCACAGGACTGACCATGGCTAAGTACGACACCCCAGACCCCGCAGACCTCTCCTCGCTGCCCCTGTTCAACCAGCCGCCGCGGCCTGCAGCGAATCCCGCAGCGAGCCACCTGTTGCGCGCGGCCGCTCGGGCCGAGCAGCAGGTGCCCGCGCAGGCGGCGGCGACCCCGACCATCGACCCGTTCGCGGTCGCTGACACCGCCGCATCCATCCCTCCGACGACCCGAGCGGTCGTGCCGCCGAGCCGCCGAAGCGCTGCGGCGATGTTCGAGGATCAGGGTCGCATCCCGTGGGACGCGGTATCGGAGTTCCGCGACGCTGTCTCAGTGATCCTCGCCGATGCCGGCCAGTCCGACCCCACCCTCACCGACGAAGCTCGCGAGACCATGGCCCGCCAGCACACGGCCGAGCTCATCCGCGCACGGGTGGACGATCTCACGCGGCACGGCCGAGAGCAGTGGAGCCCGACGCTGCAGGAAGACATCGCTCAAGCTGTCTTCGATGCGATGTTCCGCCTCGGCCGGCTGCAGCCGTTGGTCGACATCGAAGGCGTCGAGAACATCGACATCGTCGGCTATGACAACGTGTGGCTGACCTTCGCCGGCGGCAACCGGCAGAAGTACCCGCACCCGGTGTCGATCAGCGACGACGAGCTCGAGCGCGAGATCAACTTCATCGCCACCCGTCGCGGTGAGGGAGCGCGATCGTTCAACGCCTCCCGCCCGTCCCTGCACCTTGACCTTCCCGGCGGCGCGCGTCTGGCGGCTCTTGCCCGGCCGGTCGCCGAACGACCTTCGGTGACCATCCGTATCCACCGTCACGTCGACATCTCGCTCGCCGACCTGGTCGCGACCCACACCCTCACAGCCCTCGCGGCCAAGTTCCTAGAAGCCTCGGTGCTGGCAGGGCTCAGCCTCGTGACCAACGGCTTCCAGTCCAGCGGCAAGACAACGCTGCTGCGCGCGCTGGCCGACTGCATCCCCCCGGACGAGAAGCTCGCAACGATCGAAATGGAACGCGAGCTCTACCTCCACAAAAACCCCGCGAAGCACCCCCTCGTGATCGCCTTCGAGTACCGGCCCGGCGAGGGCGAGCCCGGAGCGTCGGGGGAGCGGGCAGGAGAGTTCCCCCTGATCCGCGGCCTCGAGGATTCGCTGCGACACACCACCGACAGACTGATCGTGGGGGAGGTTCGCGGATCGGAGATCAACGCGATGCTGCAGGCCATGCAGTCCGGCGTCGGCTCGATGAGCACCCTGCATTCGCAGAGCCCCGAGGACGCGATCGAGCGCATGGTCACCCTGATGATGAAGGACGGCTCCAACGCCACCCCTGCGTACTGCTACCGCCAGATCGCGCAGAACATCGACCTGATCATCCAGATGGCGAAGATCCGTGACCACGAAACCGGCAAGGCCCGGCGCGTAATCACATCGATCTGCGAAGTCCAGCCCGGCGAGGACAGCTACGGCGTCGCGCGTCCCACGATCAGCAAGATCTTCACGTTCGACAAGACGACGCAGACCCTCGAGCTCGGCCAGCTGCCCTCCCGCGAGCTGCTCGACAAGCTCGCCGAGGTCGGATTCCGCGAAAGCGAGCTCAGCCCCTACTCGCAGGCCACCGCATGAACAACGCCGGCATCCTGATCGCGATCCTGGTCGCCGCCGCAGGCGGCATCCTGCTCGTGCTCGGACTCGCCTACCAGCCACCTGAGCCGGGCAGCGCCAAGCCCGTGCGCGCCAAGCGCACCACCCCGCGGTTCAGCAGGCAGCAGCAGATGTGGGGACTGATCGGCCTCGCCGCCGGCGTGCTGCTGTTCATCTACTCCGGGTGGTTCATCCTGATCCCCATCGCTGCCGTGGCCGGCGCCACCCTGCCGCTGTTCCTGAGCAAGGGCGACGCGCCGCAGAAGATCGCTCGCCTCGAGGCACTCGAGACCTGGACGCGCAGCCTCTCCGGTCTCACCGTCGCCGGCGCCGGCCTCGAGCAGACACTGACCTCGTCGCTCGCCTCCGCCCCCGAGGCGATCAAGACGCAGGTCGGCTCGCTCGTCGCCCGGCTCAACGCCCGCTGGCCCACGCGGGAAGCACTCGAGGCGTTCGCCCGCGACTTCGACGACCCCACCGCAGACCTGATCGTGATGCACCTGCTGCTCAAAGAGCAGGCCCGCGGCGCCGGCCTCGCCGAAGCCCTCGACGACCTCGCGGAGATCATCTTCGAGGAAGTGAAGGTGCGCCGACAGATCGAGACTGACCGCGCCAAGCCGCGCACCCAGGTCCGCATCGTGGCGATCGCCACCCTGGTCGTGCTCGCCGCGCTGCCGTTCCTGGGCACCTACACCGCCGCCTACGCCACCCCGCTCGGCCAGGTGCTCCTGACCATCTGGGTCGTCCTGTTCGGCCTGCTCCTGGTGTGGATGCGCTCGATCAGCATCGGCAAGCCCGCACCCCGGCTGCTCGTGGCTCCCGAGACGAAGGAGGACGCGCTGTGAACCTGCTCGCTCTCATCCCGGGCCTGATCCTCGGCGCCGGCGTGGCGCTGATCATCAGCGCCCTCATCCCTCGGCAGCCGCACCTGGCCGCCACCCTCGATCGACTCACCGAGACCACTATCGCTCTGCCCGAGGCTGGCGATGACTCGCTGCAGCACCGCGTCGGTTCATGGGTCGCGCAGCACCTTCCCGAGCGCTCCTGGCTCAAGGTGCCGACCACCGACCTGCGGTTGATCCAGATGCCGCTGGACAAGTACTACTACGACAAGGTGCTCCTCGCTCTCGTCGGGCTGATAGCCCCGCTCGCGCTCGGGCTGTTCGCGCAGGCCCTCGGATTCATGCCGTTCTACATCCCCGGCCTTCTCGGCATCCCCCTCGCCGCGTGGCTGTGGTTCAGCGTCGACCAGGACATCCGCTCGAAGGCCAACGACGCCCGCGCCGAGTTCACCCGAGCCGTCGCCGTCTACCTCGAGCTCGTCGCCGCCGAGCGCAAGCGCGGTGCCACCGCTGCACGCGCCCTCGAAACGGCCGCCGACGTCGGACGGTCATGGGTGTTCGTCCGCATCCGCCAGGAGCTCACCCGAGCCCGGTACGCCGGTGTCGCCCCGTGGGACGCGCTGCGGTCCCTGTCCGACGAGATCGACGTGCCAGACCTCGCCGACGTCGCCAAGATCGTGCGACTTTCGGGCGAGGAAGGCGCATCGATATATGAGACACTCAGATCGAGGGGAAAGACCCTCCGGCACAAGCTCCTCGCAGAGGAGCACGAGAAAGCGAACAGCGCGAGCGAGCGGATGCAGATGCCTCTGGCAACCACTCTGTTCGTCTACGTCGGGATCATCATCACGCCGCTGATCCTGAACCTCCTCGCGACATAAGAGCCCTGTCCGCGAACCCCTGATCGGTCGGCCTATATGACGTAGGAGCCCCGCAAACGCAACACCCGTAGTTGACTCGAAATCCAAAACAGCAAGCCCCCGCAATACCAACACCGGAAAGTGAGAGCACCATGACCCAGATCACCGAACGCATCACCGTCGCTGTGGAGGCCGCCAAGGGCCGCTACCGCGAGCTCAGCGAGGCCCCCGAAGAGGGCCTCGAGACCGCAGAGAAGATCTTCCTGACGGTCGGCGCGGTCATCCTCGCCGCCGCCGCGATCGCCGCCATCACGACGTTCGTGACCGGTCAGATCGCACTGCTGCCCAGCAACTGAGCCCGTGGCTATGGCTTCGATCCGCGCTCGCCTCCTCCGTCCGCTCCGGCGGGCGGTGCGAGACGAGCGCGGATTCGAGACCGCCGAGACCGTGATCGTGCTGCCGGCGTTGCTCCTGCTGATCCTCGCGATCGTGCAGGGCGGCCTCTGGTACCACGGCACCAATCTCGTCCAGGCCGCAGCTGTCAACGCATACGAGGCAGCCCGCCTGTACGACGCCACCACGGCAGACGGCGTCGACGCCGGCATTGCCACCGCCGATCAGGCCGGCGGCATGCTCACCAGCGTCAACGTGAACGTCGACCGCAACGCCACCGAGGTCACCGCCACCGTCACCGCGATCACCCCCGGACTGATCCCCGGAGTGAACACCACCGTCACCAAGACCATCACCGGACCCGTCGAAAGGTGGGTGCCATGATCACCCGCCTCCGACAGCGACTCCTGGCCGACGAGCGCGGCTCCAACGCCGCCGAGATCGTCATCATCGCCCCCGTCATCGCGATGCTGATCCTCGTCCTGGTCGCCGGCGGCCGAACCGCCCTCGCCGACAACGCGACCCAGAGCGCCGCCTACGCCGCCGCACGAGCCGCCTCCCTCTCCCGGGACGCCAGCACCGCAGTCACCAACGCCGAGGACGCTGCACGCCGCGCGATGAGCCAGTCCGGCATCACCTGCACGACTCTCACCGTGAGCGTCGACGCCAGCGGCCTGAACACCGCGATCGGCACCACCGGCACCGTCTCCGCCGCCGTCAACTGCGACGTGAGCCTCGCCGACATCACCCTCCCGGGCATCCCCGGAAGCCGGACCATGAGCTCGTCGGCCGCCTCACCAGTCGACGCATACCGAGAGCGAGGCTGACCCGTGACCACCATCCGCCAGCTGCTCCGCAAGCTCCGCGACGAAGAACGCGGCTCCATCACCCCGTTCTTCGTGGTGTTCGTTCCCGCTCTCGTCCTCATCGTCGGGCTCGTCGTTGACGGCGCCGGGAAGATCCAAGCCAACGAGAACGCTCAAGCGATCGCCTCCGGCGCCAGCCGCGCCGCCGCCAACGCCGTCGCCGCGCAGGTCGTCTCCAACGGCGGCATCAGCCTCGACAACAACCGGGCACGCACCGCTGCGACCGACTACATCGAAGCCTCCGGCATGACCGGGACCGTAAACGTCGTCGGGAACCGGATCACCGTTAGCGTCGAAACGTCGTACAGCACGAAGTTCGTTTCCATCATCGGCATCGCCACCCTCCCCGCCGAGGCAACCGCCACCGCCGAGATCATCACCCAATAGGAGCCCCCATGAGCACCAAGCGCCTCGCCATCGCCGGCATCATCGCTGCCGCACTGACGCTGACCGCCTGCACGGGCACCGGCGCTCCTAACCCCACCGGCAGCGCGAGCGAGACCCCCACGCCGACATCCACCGCCGGCACCAAGGTCCCGCCTCCCGCAAGCGAGGATGAAGCAATCAGCGCGGCCGAGTCTGTGCTGACCGAGTACTTCACCACGCGCGGCGAAGTGAACGCCGCGGGTGGCACCGACCCCTCGCCGCTTGAAGCGCTCGCGACGGGAAAGGCACTTGACGTTGCCGTCAACGACGCCGCCTACGTTGCGGAGGGACCGGTTCTCAACGTCGACCAGGTCAACGTTGACGGCCCTGCGACGACCGAAGGAGCGATCAAGTACGAGACCGTCACCGCCTACGGACAGCCCTGGGAGGAAGTCGAGAACGGTCTCGTGACCATCAATGCATGCCAGGACGCGAGCGAGTACAAGGTCTTCGCGAGCGACGGGTCCGAAGCTCTGCGGCCCGACCCTCGGAGCACCTTCGACTACCAGGTGATCTACGACAGTGAGCGCGAGACCTGGTTGGTCTACGACCTGATCAGCTTGGGGGAGAGCTGCTGATCCGTGGCTCATCGAATCGCATGCTGAAACGACTCCTCGCCTCCATCGCCACCGCGGCCGTCCTGGTCGCGGGGTCAATCCTGGGTACGACCATCCCTGCCAGCGCCGCAAATGGCGTCTGGTGTGATCCGCAGACGACAGTCTGCTTCATCACGATCGCAGCGCCTTCCGACCCGGCACCGAACCCAGACAGCAACGGGTGGACCCCTGGTGCGCCGACTTGCTACTACGAAAACTCCCAGTCAGGTCTCCTGCAGCTGGGATGGAGCGAAGACGAGATCCGCGTATTCGACGGCGGCAGCTACCAGCGGTTCTACGCGATCATCGACTGTGGCGGTTCGACGTCGTACTGGTCGAACACCCGACAGTGCTACGTGTTCATGAAGGACGGCGTCTGGCCGACTCGCCCCCCGGGGTACTCCGACAAGGCCGGCTACTACGGCTGCATCATGTTCAACCCGACGCCCGGCGGTTCCCCTGGTGTCGGCCAGGAGACCAACTTCTGGTCTGAGACGGTCCCGCCCGGCCTGCAGGTTCTGCCTCCCGGCGTCGCGGCCGAGCGTCTGATCTCGACGTTCGCGCTGCGCGGCATCGACATCGGCATGGCGCCCGAGGTCAACCCCGCATGGGGCCACCGCCGCTCCTACGTAGGCATTCCCGTGTGGCTCTGGGTTGAGAACCCGCAGCCGCTGACCTGGGGTCCGTACACCGAGACCGCAACCCTCGGCGGGCAGACCATCACCGCCACCGCGCGCGTGACCTCCGTTCGATGGGACATGGGCGACGGCGGCTCGCAGGTCTGCGGCGGCACCGGCACCGCGTACACGACCGGCTACGGCGTCACCGACTCACCCACCTGCGGCTACCGCTACCGCACGACCTCGGAGTCTCAGGGCGGCGATCGCTACACCGTCACCGCGACGAGCCAGTGGGTTGTGGAGTGGACCTCACTCGCCGGTCCCACCGGCACGATCAACCTGACGACCTCGAGCTCTGTCCCGCTCGAGATCAACGAATTGCAGACCGTCAACGTCGGCGGGTGAAAGCCAGATGTCCGCGAACCGCCAGCTGTGGGGCCTATATGACGTAAGACCCGCACCGCGCGGGCGCTGACGCTGAAATCGAGGAGACGACCGTGAGGCGAATCACCGCAGGGCTCGGAGCTCTCATCCTGTCTGCCGCGCTGCTGGTGGGTCTGCCTGCCGCGCTCATCTTCCTGGCCGGCAACCCGATCCCCTCGTGGGACCGCCTGATCACAGCGCTGACGATGCCCGACTACGGCGGCGAGTTCCTGGTCGGCACCGTCATCCCGCTCATCGCGTGGGCCGCATGGGCGACCTTCGCGATCGGCTACCTCGCGGAGATCCCGAACCAGCTACGGATCGCCACGTCAGGCCCCGGCGTGAAGCGGATGAAGCTGCCCGGCCTGGGCGTGCAGCAGAAGGCCGCCGGTGTCCTGATCGCAGCCATCATCGCGATCTTCGCTCCGAACGCCGCCATGGCCGCCACTCCGACCGCCGCCGACGTCGCACCCGTGAGCGTGTCGGCCAGCGTCACCAGCCAGACCGACCAAGCATCTGCCCCCGTAGCTGAGACCGCGCCCGCGGCCGCCACGGCCGAGCAGGCGCCTGCTGCTGCGCAGACCTACACCGTGAAGGCCGGCGACTCACTGTGGGCGATCGCCGAGCAGCACCTTGGCGACGGCCAGCGCTACCAGGAGATCGTCGAGCTCAACCGCGATCGCCCCCAGCCCGGCGGCTACACCGTGGGGCAGCGCGACGGCATCGACCCCGGAATGGTGCTCGAGCTCCCGGATGCGGCCGCGGCGCCCGCCAGCGTGACGCAGACCGGCGAGGAGCAGCGCACCGTGGTCTCCGGAGACACGCTCTGGGACATCGCCGCAGACGAGCTCGGCTCGGGAGAGCGGTACACCGAGATCTACGAGGCCTCCCGTGACATCACCCAGCCTGACGGGCGGCAGATCTCCGACCCCAACCTCATCGTGCCCGGATGGACGGTCGCCATCCCTGCCGCCGACGTCGCCGCGGCCGCGTCGATCACCGAAGCGCCGACCGAGGCTCCCGCGCCGGTCACACCGCCCGCCGGCGTCGACGGCGCTCAGGGCGCCACGGATGACCCCGCCGTCGACGACGCTCAGGGCGAGACCGACGACGCCGGTTCAGCGACGAACGACACCGATCAGGGTGTGGGCAGCGAAGGGACGTCGACGACCGAGGACACCGCAGACCAGACCGGCGGCGCCGGTGAGGCCAGCGAGCCCGCCGCTGAGCCCGCCGAAGGCGCGGGCACCGACACCGGCCTCGGCTTCGTGACCGATGGCGGGGCGGCCGAGCCGGCACCGCAGGAGAGCACACCTGCCGAGGCAGCACCCGCGCCGGCGGAGGTCGACGAGGCCGCCGAAGCGAGCGACGCCCCCGACTGGGCCGACGTCGTCACCGACTGGCGCACGCTTGGTATCGGGGGAGTACTCGCCGCCGGGCTGCTCAGCTTCCTCGGTCTGCGCCGCGTTCAGCAGCGCCGCAACCGCAAGCCCGGCCAGCGCATCGCGATGCCCGCCGAGGAGATCTCCACCGTCGAGCTCGAGCTTCGCGCCGTGGAGAACCCGCAGGGGATGGATGCCGTCGACCACGCGCTGCGCATGCTCGCGGTCTGGGCACAGGACACCGGAGCTACCCTCCCGGCCCTGTACGCACTGCGCCTGTCGGCCGACGAGATCTCCGTCTTCCTCGACGAGCCCGCGCAGCTGCCCGCACCGTTCCGTCAGGACACCCCGGACGAGATGGCGTGGTCGATCGGCTTCGATGACCTCGCCCCGCTCGAGCGCATCCCGTCTGCGCCGTACCCGGCGCTGGTCACCCTCGGCCACGACGAGAACGACGCCCACCTGCTCGTGGATCTCGAGAAGCTCGGCTCGCTCAACATCGACGGCACCCCTGAGCTCGAGGAGGCCGCGCTGACCGCTCTGGCCCTCGAGCTCGCGACCAGCACCTGGGCGGAGAACCTGCAGGTCACCCTGGTCGGCGTCGCCGCCGGGCTGCCCGACGCGGTCGGGTCCGGCAGGGTCCGTCACGTCGACGACGTCGACGCGTTGATCCGGGATCTGCGCGGCCAGGCCGAGGAGGTCACCGCGGCGCTCGAGGACGCCGGGATCACCAGCCTCGAGCAGGCGCGCACCGCCGGCCCCCTGGCGGAGTCCTGGACCCCCGAGATCATCGTGCTCGGCCAGCTGCCTGACGAGCACACCCGGCTCGAGCTCGCCGAGCTCGTCAGCCGCGTGCCGCGCGTGGGGATCGCCGCGATCTCCGCCGGGCACCTGGCAGGAGGCTGGAACTTCCGCCTGCAGGACCGGACGACCGCCGAGCTCGAGATCCCGGACACGGACGGCGCGACCCTGCCGCTGACCCCGCAGGTCGTCACTGCTGAGGAGTACGCCCGCATCCTCGCCCTGTTCACCGTCGCCAACGACCAGCCCGCCGTAGAGCACTCCTCGGCGTCGGCCGAAGTCGAGCTCGACGAGATCTTCCAGGGCGCCACAGACGAAGCTCCCTACCCGGAGGCTGAGACCGCCGAGCTCGACCCGAACGGCACAGTTGTCGACGCCGTGGAGCTTCCCGCCGAGCACCTGGTCGACGCCGTTGCCGTCGACGCCATCGACCAGGTGCTCGATCCGGCCGACGTCGCCGGCGAGACTACGACCGCGGAGATCTCCGTCGACGACAACGCTCACGACCTGAGCACCCTCGCGCCGATCGTCGACCTCCGCTCTCCCCGGCTGCAGCTGCTCGGCCCGGTCACCGTGCTCAACCCGCAGGGTGAAGCGCCGAGCAACGCTCAGCAGTGGAACTCGCAGCGTCTGCGCGCGATCGAGCTCATCGCCTTCGTGGCCACCCACCCCGAGGCCAGCACCGAGCAGGTTCACGACGCGCTGTGGCCCGGCAGCGACCCGGCCCGCGGCACGTCGTCGCGCAACCGCCTCACCACGGCGGCGCGACGCTGGCTCGGCAAGGACCGCGCCGGGCACAGCTACCTCGTCCCGGCCACCAAGGGTGTCTACGCCCTCACCGACACGTTCGCCAGCGACTGGGACGAATGGCTCGCCCTGATCGGCACCGACCCGACCACAGCGACGACCGAGAACCTCGTGCGCGCGCTCGGCCTGGTCAAGGGCCAGCCGATCTCCGGCGTCAAGGAGAAGTACTACGTGTGGGCCGAGACGCTGCGCCAGGAAATGATCGCCTCGATCGGTGACGCCGCCCACGAGCTCGCAACCAGGTCGCTGCGTGAGGGCAACACCCGCAACGCACGCCTGGCCTCCGCGATCGGCCGCATGGTCGACCCGATCAACGAGGTCTTCTGGCGGGACGCACTCCGCGCCGAGCACATGGCCGGCGACATCGCCGGCGTCGAGCGCCTGGTCACGCAACTCGAGCACGCGCTGACGCAGATCGACCCGGACTACGCCGAGCCCGAGCCCGAAACCGAAGAGCTCATCGAGCAGCTGCGTCGCCGGCACGCCGTTGCCAGCTGATCCCGACGCCATGGTGACCGAACATCCCGCACGCACCGAGGAGCCGCAGCGCCGTTCTGCGGCTCCTCGGCTGCTGTGGTGGTGTCTCGGTGCCCTCGCGGCCGGTTTCGGGCTCTCAGCGGCGCTCACAGCGCCTCTCGCTGCCGAATCGCGCCTGGGGGTGGGGGAGTGGGGCGCTATCGCCGTGTTCGCGGCCGTGGGCGTGCCCCTGGCCATCATCGACGCCAGAACCCGCCGCCTGCCCAACGCAGGCACCTTCCCGCTGGCCGCGGCGCTGCTCGGGTACTGGGCGGGGCTCGCCGCCACGACCGGGCAGTGGCAGCTGCTCGCTCAGGCGGCCATCACCGCCGCGGTGATCTTCGCTGTCGCCGCGGCGATCGCTCTGGTCGGCACCCTCGCCGCCGGAGACATCAAGCTGTTCCTCGCGATCGGGCTACTCACCGGATGGTTCAGCTGGCTGCTCCCGCTGTACGCGCTCGTCGCCGGCTACATCCTCGCCATCCCGCACGCCGGCATCCTGCTCGCTCGTCGACGTCGAACACCCGGCGCCGACACGCGCCTGCCATTCGGCCCCTACCTGGTCGCCGCGGCGCTGCTGGTCACGATCGCCGCCAAGCTCGCCGGATAGCCAGGCCTGGTCACCCGCCCCAGATCGACGGCCCGGTGAACACCGGCACCACGATCGACTGGTCGACCGGGATCACCCACCCGCACGCCGGACACAGCCATCCGCCGGGACGATCCCGCATCACCACCCGGCAGTCGCGACACCGTGGCTGCACCTGGGCCTCCATCGCGTCGTCCATCGCCCGAGCGTAGGACTCCGCCGGCCTCCGCCGCTTCCACAATCCACAGCCGCCGGCGTGTCCGCGAAGGCGGAGAACAGCGGCCTATATGAGTACCTGACCCCGACGAGAAGGGAACTCATCATGACCGACGCAGCCGGCGACCGGCTCGACTTTTCCGCGTGGAGCACCCGTCTCTACGTGTGGGGCGACCGGGCACGCCGATTCAACAGCACACGACTCTCGATCGTCGCCATCGTTGGCGGTCTCGCGGGTCTGGCGCTCTCGATCACCGCCGGCACCGCGATGACCTGGCTGCTCCTCGGCGTCCCGATCGCGGCCGTGTTTCTCGCGCTGCTGATCGTGAGTGGCAACGGCGGCAGACTCCTCGCCATCACGCCATTGCAGTGGGTCGCTCTGGCCCTCGCACCGTTCTTCAATCAGATCGCGTTCGTCGCCACGGAGGTCTACATCCTCACGGTCGTCGGCATCGTGATCGGTCTGATGCTCCCGCTGCTCCTGCACGGTCTGGCGTGGCTGTTCTGGCGCCTCTCACCCGCGATGCCCTGACCCGACCCCCAACGAAACGATCAACACGAGCACATGACTTCTGGCCTACCCACTCCCCGTCAGATCGCCGCGCGAGTCGCTCCCCGGGCGACCGCCACGGCCGCGGCCCGGAGCACGCCGGAAGGGCGCCGGCTCTCACGCAAAGCGGGAGCTCAGATCCTCGAACTCGGCATCGACGTCTCGGACGTCGACCGGGCGATCTCCTCACCGCACTCCACGGAACCGACGCACCAGCACAACGGAACGCTGTATGTCCGCGGAGATCTCGGCGTCATCGTCCCCGACGACGACCACGCCCTCATCGTCGGCCTCGTGCGGGTCGACCCGAACACCACACCGCATCGCCGCGCAAGACGTGCCGGCGGCGGACCTTCCCGGCGCATGCCAACCACCACCGGCGAGCTCGAGCAGCTGCTGCACGTCCACGGCTTCCAAATCACCGCGGCGCGAGGAGGCCACCGCAAGGCCCTCCATCCCGACCGGCCCGGGGTGATCATCACCATCCCGCACACCCCCAGTGACAGCAGGAGCTACCCGAACCTGGTGGCCGACATCCGCCGGCTCACCGGCATCGACATCACCCAGCCCGCCTCCTGACCGCCGCACCCCGAGGGGATACCCTCGCAGCGTGTGCGGACGATTCGCGATGAACAAAGCTCTGGGCATTAATCACCAGATGCATCTCGAAGGACTGGGTGCACGCTAGCGTATTAGTCAGCGTTCGATGTATAGTCATCGAGTGCTGACTATTACTTCCCGTCTAGATGTGATGAACCGACTCGGCCGCGCGATGGCGGACCCGACCCGCTCCCGGATCTTGATGTCCCTGCTCGAGGGACCTTCCTACCCGGCTGTGCTCTCCCGCTCGCTCGAGCTCTCGCGCTCGAATGTGTCGAACCACCTCACCTGTCTGCGAGATTGCGGCATCGTCGTTGCCGAGCCCGAAGGGCGGCAAACCCGCTACGAGATCGCTGACCCGCATCTTGCGGCTGCGCTCACGGCGCTGGTCGATGTGACGCTTGCCGTCGACGAGAACGCACCGTGTCTCGACGCAGCGTGCATGGTGCCCGGCTGCTGCGGAACGGAGGCGCAGGCATGAACTCCTCGCTGACAACTGCGCGTCGTACCACGCTGCACCGGCGGGTCCGGTTCATCGTCGGTTTCACGATCACGTACAACGTGATCGAAGCCATCGTCGCGGTCTGGGCTGGCGTGCTCGCATCGTCTGCCGCGCTGATTGGGTTCGGTCTGGACTCCGTCGTTGAGGTGCTCTCGGCCGCCGCGATCGCGTGGCAGTTCACCCGCAAGGATCCCGAGCGGTGGGAGAAGGTCACCGTCAAGGTGATCGCCATCGCGTTCTTCGCTCTCGCCGCATACGTCACCGTGGACGCTGTCCTGAGCCTGATCCAGGCGGAGGGTCCGGACCATAGCCCGTTTGGCCTGGGTATCACCGCTTTGAGCCTGCTCATCATGCCCCTGCTTGCCTGGTTCGAGGTCCGCACGGGACGTGAGCTGGACTCCAAGAGTGTGATGGCGGATGCTAAGCAGCTCATCCTGTGCGTCTACCTCTCCGGAGCAGTGTTCGTCGGCCTCATTCTCAACAGCCTGTTCGGCTGGTGGTGGGCCGACTCCGTCGCAGCGCTCGTCGTCGCGGTACTCGCGATCCGCGAGGGGCTGGAAGCATGGCGCGGCGACGTGGAATCCCCGTTCGAGGTCCTTGAGGACCTGGAAGATGACGATGAAGACGCAGAGGAGAAGATCCGATGACGCAGGGCCCATTCCGGGACGTCCCGATCGCATGCACGCTCCCGACCATCGCGGAAGCCAAGGCGCAGGTGGAGAAGTGGCAAGCGTTCGACGCGGACTATGTGCTCTCCTCAGAACGCACCGATTCCGAGCTTGTCGTCCACTACGCCAAGGTCGATGACTCGATCAGCCGGCTGCGGGAACTCGTCGAGGTCGAGCAGCGTTGCTGCGCGTTCGTGCGGTGGAACATTGACGAAAACGACAGTGACCTGCGTCTGATCGCGCGAGGCTCCGAGGAGCAACTCGCGGCGCTCAACGTGCCGACTCCACAGCACTGACTGCATGCCGCAGGTGCATCAATGGTGCATCTAATGCAATACTGGCGGGGTGAGTTCTGGACATGGCGGCGCGACCGCGCTTCGGCTGCTTGGGAACGTGCGCCCACTGGACGAGAAGCAGTTCGTCTATGACGCCATGCTCGCGGGATGGAGCGATCAGCAGGTCAGTCGAGGCCTTGTGGCCTCGACGATCCAAGGCAGGATTCTCACGATTCGCCGGTTCGAGGCTTTCACGGGGCGATACCCGTGGGAGTGGTCAGTCGGCGACGTCGAGGACTACACGACGCACGCGAAGTCGGGAGCTCGTCCTGCGGCACGGTCGACCATCCGTGCGTATCAGATGATCATTCGGCTCTTCTGCGAATACCTCTGCGACGGGCGCTACGAATGGGCGGCCGAGTGCGAACGCCGGTTCGGCCAGGCACCGCAGCAGATATGCCATGAGTGGAACACCACCGCACACCTCGTCGACTACGAAGGGCGGGCGCAGCGCCGGGCGCTCACCTATGACGAACTCGAGCGGTTCTTCGCCGCTGCAGACGCGCGGGTTGAGTCCATTCTCGACCAGGGGAGGAAGGGCGCGCTGGCTGCGCTTCGGGACGCGCAGATATTCAAGACGATCTACGCCTATGGTCTGCGCCGTGCTGAGGCGGTCGGTCTCGACGTCGCGGATATGCGCTCCAATGGCGCGGCTCCTCGTTTCGGTCGGTTCGGTGCCGTTGAGGTTCGCTGGAGTAAGGGCTCGCGTGGCTCCGGGCCGCGCCGACGTTCGGTGCTGACCGTGCCCGAGCTGGGGTGGGTCACCCAAGGTCTCGCACAGTGGGTGGATCACGCACGCCCTCGCTTCACGGACGAAGCCGGCATGCTCTGGCCGACCGAACGCGGCAGTCGGGTCAGTCTCCGCTACATCGACATGAGGTTCGCAGCCCTCCGTGATCAGCTGGGTCTCCCTCCGGAGCTCAGCGTGTGAGAATGTCAACCTCAGCTGGGCCCAGGGCGGCAATCTAAACGGGACCCACCCTGTGGTTTCTGGTCTTGGTTCCGGGCCCCGGTAGTATCTCGTTCATGAACTTCAACCGTTCCGCTTGGTGGTGGCTGCGATAGCAGCCGGTTGAAGTATGTTCACGGGCTGCACGGCAGCTCGTGGAACGGCCCGAGTACTCCGTGTAGCTCCCAATCATCGGGAGACACAAATGGAGTCCTTCATCGCAACCGCGCAACGCTCGGCAGAGGTCGCGGTCCTCGTGGCCGAGCACCCCGAGCACTTTCGAGTCCTCACGGGTGAGCGGCCGACTGGGCCGCTGCATCTGGGCCACTACTTTGGCACCATCAGGGAACGGGTGCGTCTCCAGCAGGCTGGCGTCGAGATGTTCCTCGTGCTCGCGGACTATCAGGTCATCACCGACCGAGACACGATGGCTCACGTTCGCGAGAACGTCTATAGCGCTGTGCTCGACTATCTCGCCGCGGGCATCGACCCGGAACGGACGACCATTTTCACCCACTCGTCGGTGCCGGCGCTGAATCAGTTGATGCTGCCGTTCCTGAGCTTGGTCACCGAGGCGGAACTGCATCGTAATCCGACCGTCAAAGCGGAACTCGCGGCGTCCGGGCGCGCGTTGAGCGGGTTGCTCTTGACCTATCCGGTGCACCAGGCGGCCGACATTCTGTTCTGCAAAGGCAATCTCGTGCCCGTCGGCAAGGACAACCTCCCGCATGTGGAGATGACTCGCGTGATCGCTCGACGGTTCAACGAGCGCTATGGGGATGTCTTCCCGGTTCCGGATGCGTTGATCACGTCGACGCCGGAGGTTCCGGGCTTGGACGGTCGGAAGATGTCGAAGAGCTACGGGAACGCGATCGCGTTATCTATGACACCGGACGAGACAGTTGCGGTGATTCGTCAGACTCGGACCGATCAGGACCGGCGGATCAGTTTCGATCCCGAGGACAGGCCTGGTGTTTCGGCGCTGTTGTCGACGGCCGCGCTGTGCCGCGGTGTCGAGCCAGCCGAGTTAGCCGACGAGATCGGTGATGGCGGCAGCAGCGCCCTGAAAGCCATGACGGCGACAGCCGTGAACGACTTCTTGGAACCGTTGCGCGTGAGGCGGCAAGCCTTCGCCAAAGACGAGGATCTCGTGCGGGCGATTCTTCGCCACGGCAATGAGGCTGCGAACACTTCGGCGGAGTCAACACTGGCCCAGGTGCGCGAAGCAATGGGGACGATCTACTAGGACCTCGGTCAGACCTGGTCAGTGAGTCGGCGGGTGTGGGCGAGGCGATAGGAGTCGGTGCCGGTTTCGATGATGCTGCCACCGAACGTGAGTCGGTCGACGATCGCAGCGCAGAGCCTCGGGTCGGTGAAGGTCCTCGTCCATCCGGAGAACGATTCGTTGGAGGCTATCGCGACGGAGTTCTTCTCTTCGCGTTCGGTGAGGACCTGGAACAGGAGCTCGGCTCCGCGGCGGTCGAGTTCCATGTAGCCGAGTTCATCGATGCAGAGCAAGTCGACGCGGCCGTAGCGAGCGATGGTGCGGGCGAGCTGCTTCTCGTCGGCGGCTTCGACGAGTTCGTTGACGAGTTTCGTCGCGAGCGTGTATTTGACCCGATAGCCCTTCTCTGCAGCCGCGGTTCCCAGACCGATCAGTAGATGCGATTTCCCGGTACCGGAGTCGCCGATGAGGCAGAGCGGTTCGCCTTTGCGGATCCAGTCACCGGTAGCGAGTTGGTGGATCGTGGCCGGGTTGATGTTCGGGTTCGCGTCGAAATCGAAGTCACCGAGCCACTTGCTCCGCGGGAAGCCAGCCGCAGACACGCGCCGAATCGAGGAGCGCCGATCGCGATCATCGCACTCCGCGAGCAGTAGCTCTGCCAGGAACCCTTGGTAGGACAGCTGCTCTCGGTTCGCGGTCACCAGGGCCTCGTCAACGACGGCGCGGACAGTCGGGAGCCGGAGACGCCGGCAGGCCTGATCGACAGCCGCGATCGCTGCTTCTTCGGTGAGCCCGCGTCTCCGGCGCAGCGTCGTCGTGACGGTGGTGGGTTTCGTGGTCATGTTCCCGTGGTTCCTTCCCGATCAATCGCTTCGTCCGTGAGCGTCGGGCGTGCCCGACGTTCCAAGAGTTCGTCGTAGCCGGCGACACTCGGCAGTGGTCTCGTGTCGGCCGGGAGACCTGCGATCACCGCGGCCGGATCAGCGAGACGGCGTTGGGTGAGACTGACAACTCGTTGCTCGCGGCCAGACGCGAGTTCACGGAGATGACCATGCAGGCCAGGCCCACCCGTCGAAGTTTGTCTGCGGGCTTCGACAGCGACGACATCGGCGGTGACTGCCCCGACTTGGAGTGCTGCGTGGATGCCGGCGATCACTTCCTCTGCGGGCATGCTCCGGTGCAGAAGCAGAACATCAATGAGGGCTCGCGTGCCGACGGCATCACCATCGGTCTTGCGGGCGGCCGCCCAGAACGCATCGTGGGCAGCCGTAAACACTCCGGCCTCCCGCGCCCTCGCTAAGGCGGTGGCTCCCGGGAGCGCTCCGGGCTTCTGACGCAACACCTCGAGGTAATGGTCGAGGACGACTGATTGTCCGCCGCGCGCGACAACTCGCTCATGGCGGGCAACTTCCTGGTGCCCGTCGAAAACGACGACCACGGACGCGCGTAATGAGACGCGGACGTTCCGGCCGATCAGATGGGCGGGGACGGAGTACTTCGCCATCCGAACCGTGATCAGACTCGACCTGTCGACCCGCGGATGCAGCGTCAGGCCTGGATCGAATCGCTCATACGGCAGCGGCGACAGCAGTGCCTGTTCGACGGCGAAGTCCTGGCCGACTGTGCGAATCCGCGACGCGATCCGCCGCCTGTCATCCGCCGCGTCCCAGGCGCGGATTCTCGCGTTGAGTTCTGCGAGGGAATCGACAACCGGCATGGGTGTCAAATGTGTTCGCCGGAACCGCCCGACCTCACCCTCAACGCCGCCCTTCTCATGTGCGCCCGTGATACCGGGTTGGCAGTAGAACGAATCGAACCCGTAGTGGGAGCGGAACAGCACCCACCGCTCGTTCTCGATCCGGCCGCGCCCGTTGCCATAGAGCACCGCCTGGACTGCCGATGTCAGATTGTCGTAACGGATATGCCGGGTCGGGATGCCGCCAATCTCTTCGAACGCATCAATGTGGCCCTCGAGGAATGCTTCCTGCGACTGAGTCGAATAAACCCGGTGGATCGCCTTCCCCGAGTGAGAGAGCCGGAACACGAACATGTGGCACTTCGTCTTCACCCCAGCTAGCACCACCCACACCTCGCCGAAATCGACCTCAGCCTCCGCACCTGGCTGGTGGTCTTGAGGGATGAAGACCTCCACCCGCCGGCCCGCGACCGCGTCGATCTCGGGCCGGCGAAAGCGGACGTAGTTACGAACAGTCGAATACGACAATTCAGTCGCTCCGTGCTCCTCAATAAGACGATCCAGTACCCGGGTCGCGGTGTGGCGCTGCTTCCTTGGTGCCGTCAGATCCTCCCGCAGCATCGCGTCGATCGCGGGCTTGAACCGGTCAAGCCTCGGCGCCGACCTCACCCGCGTCTTCTTCGGCGGCGGTTCCGGCGAAGCCAACGCCTGCCGCACCGTCGCTCGCCCAACGTGATGACGGCGCGCAAGCTCTCTGATCGAGAGCTCCTCCACCCGCGCATCACGCCGAATCGCCGCGAACACATCCACCCGAGATCCCATCCCAAACCTCCACCATCAGCATCCGGAACAACAGTTCCGTCAACGGTGGAGGTGGACTCGGCTCAGGCTGCCGTGGACACCCCGTCAAGCAGCAAGTGGTCTCCGCTTAGATTGCCCTGGTGGGTCCGACTTACGCTGCCATAGTCAAGTACCACTATGAATATCACTACGCCTACCGGCCGAAGGTCGAGGTCTCCCGCGGGCGCATGGCGGTCGCAGGAACAAGGAAGGCGATTCGCGTACGTCGACTCTGAGGAGCGCGACGGCGGGCGGGTGCGCGAACTTCCGTACCGTAGAGGAGGGGCTCCGCGCACTGCGTAGCGTGCTCGCTCAAGCCCCGGTCGGCGGGCGAAGGACGACCCCAGCCTTGAGGACCGCCATGCGCATCGTCTCCTGGTTCACGTCCAGCTGGTCGGCAACCTGCGAGAGCGATAAGCCGGATGCGTACAGTCGCACCGCCTCAATCACCTGCTCTGCCGCGAGTGGCTGTCGCCTCACCACAGTGCGCTTCTCCCGCAGGATGCCGAGGATGGTGGACTTGGCAACGCCGTACTCGGCAGCGAGCGCAGTCGATGTCTCGCCCGCTCCATATCGAGCGGCGACCGTCGCGCGATCCTCGTCGCTCAGCCGGTTCCAACGCCGCTGCGTCCGTGGTTTGAACTCTCGCGGGAAATCGCCGATTGCGGCGGAAATCTCGCGAAGCTGAGTGGCCGTAACAGGGGTCGCTGAATTATTGGAACAGAGGTAGACAATGTCGACCGAAAAGTCCCGGGAACTCAAGGGTTCCCGGGACTTTTTAGTTGGTGAGATTTGATCGTGTCATCGCGAAGTCATCGCAATGAGCTGCCCGCGCCACGTCTGCGCGAACGTTCTCCGATACGCGTCCCACCGCTGCGGTTGCTCCGGATTCGTTCCATGGGGGAGTGGGCCGCACCTGTTTGGTATGGATATCGAACGCACGGCCGCCGGCAACCCGTGGGGGTTGGAGCCGCTTCTGGACGTGAAAGAGCTGGCCGCGTATCTGCACGTGCCGGTCTCGACGCTCTACGACTGGCGGACGCGTGGGTTCGGTCCGCGAGCGTATCGGTTCGGGAAGCATCTGAAGTTCGCTGTCTCCGACGTCCGGGACTGGATCGAGCAGCAACACGACCCGGTTGCTTCGGCGCGACAGGGGTGACTCGGTGAGCGCTCCGCGCCTGTCGATCGGCACGTTCGGCGACATCGGCTTCCTCCACACCGCCGGCGGTCGGGTGGTCGCACGTGTTCGTTACCGGGACTGGGACGGCCGGACCCGGCTTGTGCAAATGACCGGCGACACCTCGAAGGCCGCGGAGCGGGCGTTGAAGGCGAAGCTCGCTGACCGTGGTCTCTTCCAGCCCTCAACTTCGGCGCTCAGCCCGGATAGCCGATTCCTCGACCTGGTCGGGTATTGGCTGGAGGATCTGGAGTTGGAGGGCCGGATCTCGACACGTACTTTGCAGCTCTATCAGCGGAACATGGAGACGCTCGTGCTCCCCGCGTTCGCGAACCTGACGCTGCGGGAGATCGGGGTCGCCCGGTGCGACCAGTTCCTGAAGCAGCTCGCGAAGCAGAGCTACAACCGCGCTAAGCAGGCCCGCGTCGTGCTGCGCCTCGCGTTCGGTCTCGCCGTGCGGCACGAGGTACTTCCCCGCAACCCGATGGACCATGTCTCCCGGCTGCACAAACCGCCGAGCATGCCGAGCGCACTGACCCCGGTGGAGGTCAACGCGATCCGCGCGGCGATCGCAGTATGGGAGGCCGACGGCCCGTCCTCGGGGCCGAAGCCGGACGGGCAGCTCGGCGCGATCGTCGAGGTCATGCTCGGCACGTCCGCACGGATCGGGGAGGTCCTCGCTCTCCGCCGGCGCGACGTCGATGTCACCAGTGCGCAACCATCGATCCGCATTGCGGGAACGATCGTCTCTCCTCGCGGCGCTCCGACCTCCCGACAGGATCATCCGAAGACGGCGAAGTCGCGACGCACCGTCGCGATCCCGTCCTTCACCGCAGCGGCCGTGCGCCGCCGGCTGGTTCAGATGCACGATCCCTCCCTGGATGCGCTGCTGTTCTGCAGCCGCCAGGGCACACCGCTAATGACCAACAACGTACGCCGCCAGCTTCGCCATGTGATGGACCTCGCTGGCATCACCGGGGTTACGCCGCACATGTTCCGTCGGAGCGTCGCCACCGCTATCAACGAGCACGCCGGCATCGAACTGGCCGCAGAACTGCTTGGCCACACGGACCCCAAGATCACGATTCAGCACTACATCCGCCGCAACGACATGGTCAACCCCGCCACCGCCGACCTACTTGAACGCGCGTTCCCGACGGACGACTGACACAATCGGCAATCCGCCGACAGCGTTCGATGGGGGATGCGTGTTCGACCTCACCCTGCGGACGCCTAGCCTGCAATGTGCGGGGCGCGGCGATCTCCGGTCGCTTCGCGGCAGCCGTAGCGCCTATCGTGCATGACATGTCGCATCGATACAAGGAGACCAGCGAGGGCGATTGGCCGTGAACGTCGTCGAGTGCTGACGAGCACCGAGAGTCTGTGATTCGCGAACGACCAGGGGATGCCGCCCACAGGGCGCGGCATCCCCTGGTTCGTCCTTAGCGAATGACCTTCACTTCCGCTGCTTCCGCTGCATCGGCCACTTCCTCGGCCTGCACCTCGGCGACCGCCTCGACCACCGAGCCACGCTCGGCCATGGGAATGCCCGTCTTCACGAGCAGTGTCGCGACGAGGGCCAGGATGCCGGTGATGACGACGAATGCGATCGTGCTCCACCATGCGGTGAGCGTCGGTGCGGTCGTCTCGGGAACGACATCCGAGGCCAGGAGGATTCCCACGACGGCTGTACCCACGGCGGCGAACAGCGTGCGACCGACGGAGTAGATCATTCCCACTGCCTCGCCGGTGCTCTGCGGCGGAACCACCTCGACGATCAGGTTCGGGACCCCGACGAGGATGAGAGCGGTACCGAGGCCTGTCACGATCGTGGCGATGATGGCGAGCGGCAGGTTGTGCACGCTGATGCCGAAGCCTAGGTATCCGATGATCGCGATGGCAATGCCAGCCCCGAGAGTGACTTTGGCGCCGAACTTGGCGGCGACCTTGCCGCCCACCGGCGAAAGGGCAAACCCCATGGCGCCGGAGATCAGCCCGTAGAGGCCCGCCTGGGTCGGGGTGAGACCGAGGCCGATCGGAAGTTCGGTCGGGCTCTGGAACAGAATGGCGTTCATGAGTCCGGCGGCGGCGAAGATTCCGAGGCCCACGAGCGCTGTCGCGATGAGGGCGAGCGTGAGCGAGCGCTGCTTGAAGAGGCGGAGGTTGAACATCGGGTTCTTGATCCGCAGCTCGAGCACGAGCCACCCGATGAAGATCGCAACACCGCCCAGAATGAGGGCGATGACGAGGGGCGAGGCGCCCTGACTGCGCGAGCTGTTGACCCCGAACAGGATTGCTGCGACTGCCGGGGCCAGGAGGATGCCGCCCAGGATGTCCAGGCGCGGCTTGCGGCCGGGCGCGACCACCGACCGCGGCAGCGCGAGCGAGCAGAGCAGCGCGACCACCGACAGGATGCCCGATGCGACGAAGATGCTGTGCCATCCGGCTGTGTCGAGAAGGATCCCCGCGGTCAGCGCGGCAATCGAGCCACCGATGAGTGCTGACCCGGTGGTCAGCGCGATGAGCACCGGCACACGGGGTGCGGGCACCACTTCGCGTGCGATGCCGACGAGGAGCGGGAAGAGCGCGGTGCTGGCTCCCTGCAGCGCCCGACCGATCAGGATCCCCTCGAAGTTACCCGCGATCACGCTGATGAACGATCCGATGGCCGAGATGATCATCAGGACGACGAGCACTTTCTTGCGCCCATAGAGGTCGCCGAGTCGCCCCGCGATCGCGGCCGTGCCGGCCCCTACGAGCAGGAACACGGTGATGGTCCAGGAAACAGCCGCTGCATCAATGCCGAAGGCGCCCATGAGAGTCGGCACGGCGACGTACATCATGGTCTGCTCGAAGACGCCCGTGATCTCGATCACCAGGAATATCGCGACGATCACCCCGTAGGGCAGGAGCTTCACGGGGGAAGCGGACGGTGTGGAAGACGTCATTATCTTTCCTTTTCTGTGTGGGTGGGGCGTTGCTGGAGCCGCTCGAGGGGTACGCCTCGCTCAGGCTCCGGGGAGGGTGAGGCGGCCGCCTCGGAGGGCCGCGACGACTCCGCCGTCGACCAGGAGGTCTGTTCCGGTGATGAAGCTGGAGCGTGGGTCGAGGAGGAACTCGGTCGCGTGCGCGATGTCTTCCGGGGTTCCCAGTCGCTGGGCGCTGGAGGCTTCGAGCATGGCGCGCATGCCGCCACCGCCCTCTCCGGCGAGTTCGAGCTGTCCCATGGGTGTGGAGATGATGCCGGGGCTGATGGAGTTGATGCGCGCCCCGCGGTCTCCCCAGTTCGGCGCGACGGCTCGCACGCGCAGCTGGTTGGCGCGTTTGGCGATGCTGTAGGCGGCACCGCTGTTGGGCAGCGCCTGCGGGGAGAGGAGCGGCAGGTCCAGCAGCTCGTCGGTGGGAGTCTGCGCGAGCTGCTGTTCGAGTTCCGCTGGAAGGCTCACGAAGTGTCCGCCCATGCTGGAGATCACGACCCCCGCTCCGCCCTCGGCGACGACGGATCCGAATTCTTCGAGCACCAGCGCGGTACCGAGCAGGTCGACGGCGAGGATCGCGGCGACCGGTGCCTGCTGGGGGGAGACGCCGGCGGTGTGCACGACTCCGGTGACGGGTCCGAGGGATGCCGAGTAGGCCGCGAGCGCCGCCACCGACGCTCGGTCGCTGACGTTCACATGCAGCGAGGACGCGGCGTATCCCTGTCCGATGAACTCTTCGGTGAGAGCATCCAATCTGACCTGATCGAAGTCGGCGAGGACGAGCGTGCGCCCTGTGCCGAGGCGACGGGCGATCGCCGCCCCCATGCCGCCGGTGCCGATGACGGCGAGTACTGAGTTGGTCATGTTTCTCTCCTGCGTGGCGTGTTGATAGCGGATGTCGGCGGGGGGCATCAGTGGGCGAAGCCGGCCCGCAGCGTGGCACGGTCGATGGCGGCGCCCGCGATGTAGACGTCCGAGATCTTGGTGGTGTTCGTGATGTCTAGGAGGGGGTTGGCGTCGAGCACGATGAAGTCCGCGCGCTTGCCTGCGTCGAGTGACCCGCGGTCGGCAAGTCCGAGCATCTGGGCGGGCAGCAGCGTGGCCGCCTTGATGGCGGCGAGGGGCGCCATTCCCGCCCCGACCATGGCAGCGAGTTCGCGATGTTCGGTGTACCCGGGGAACTGGGCCATCACGCCGGTGTCACCGGAGAGCAGCACACGCACCCCCGCGTCGACGTACATCGTGAGGCTGGACTCGAGGACCCGGTAGCCTTCGGTCTGCTGGGTGAGAACCTCTGCCGGGATCTGGGAGAACATTGCCCGGAACGTGTCCCGGGATGCTGCGTCGACGGTCTCGGCGAGAGCGGGGTCATCCAGCCAATCGCCGGCATCCACAACGGCCTTCTGGATGCTCAGGGAAGTGAACACGAAGACGTCGTTGTCCCGCAGGAGTGTGAGCAGTTCTTCGTCGGCTCCAGGCTCGCGCACCATGTGGGCGGTGCCATCCGCTCCGGCGCGGACGACCCCCTTCGCATCTTCGAGTTCGTAGATGTGGGCGATGGCCATCTTTCCGGCCTTGTGTGCCTCGTCGATGATCGCGCCATACACGTCGGGGCCGAACTTGGCCTTGGTTCCGTTGCGGTCATCGACCCAGAACTTGATGACGTCGGGATTCTTGGCGACGATCTCGCGCACGACCTGGCGGGCTTCCTCGGGGGTCGAGGCCTCGCGGATCGCGTCGGGGGCGAAGAAAGCCCCCCCATTGCCGCCGCCGGGTGTCGGCGCCGCGATCCCGTTGGATGCCGACAGCAGGAGCGCCAGTTCGGGGTCGCCGAGTGTGCCGGCGCGCTGTTCGTCGCGGATCGCGATCTCGACGTCGTCCCGGTCTGTGCCGAGCGACTGGATGACGCTGACACCGTAGTAGACGAAACGGCGCAGATGATCGAGAACATTCTCGCGCGAGAAGTTCGCCGCCTCGGTTCTGCCGCCCTTGAGGTAACCGGCATGGCCGTGCGGGTTGACGATCGTCGGCATGACGGTCTTTCCCGTGAGGTCGACTCGTCGTGCTCCGTCTGGAGGCGTCAGGTCGGCGGCGGGGCCGACCGCGACGATCTTGCCGTCGCGGACGAGAATGCCTGCGTGATCGATCGGGTCGCTGCCGTCGCCGGTGATGACGCGTGCCCCTGCAAAGTAAGTGGTGTCGCTCATGATTCTGGTGTCGCTTCCTTGATTGCTTCTTCGTGACTTCTTGGTTCGTCAGTCGCCGAGCAGGCCATACTGCTGGGCCTTCTCGCGGGCCTCTCCCACGCCGAGGAACTCGTCGAACCCGATGATCCCGGGGATGCCGCCGAGCTCCTGCTCGAGGCTGACCGCCGAACCCTCCGCTGCCAGGATCGTGAATGCGCGAAGGATCGCTGCCTTGGCAGCCTGGTGGGACAGTCCGTAGTACAGGACCACGTCGATGCCGAGCTGGGTGAGATCAGCCGCCGACTGGCCGGGAAAGTCCACCCCGAAAATCGGAACGACGCTTTCGGCCTTGAGCCGCGTCTGCGCCGCAAGATCGGGGATGCCGGCATAGAAGAGGCCGTCCGCGCCGGCATCCTGATAGGCGAGCAGGCGATCGACGGCTGCCTCGGGACCTTCCGTTCCGGGTGAGTCGGTACGGCCGATGATCAGGAAGTCCTCCGAGGACCGGGAGTCCACGGCGGCCTTGATCTTGTCGACGGCGGCGGCCACGGAGATGATGCGTGGCTTCATCGTGATGTGCTTCCCGAACTCGTGATCTTCGATATGCACAGCAGCAGCCCCCGCCCGTTCGAGGGTGCGCACGGCCCTCGCCACGTGCAGTGGATTGCCCCATCCGCCCTCGGCGTCGACGATGAGCGGGACGCCGGCGACCGGCGCGAGCCGGCGGACCTGGTCGGCCATGTCCTCGAGCCCGATGTGCCCGATGTCGGGCACCGCGTACTTCGTCGCGCCCGTCGCGTAGCTGCCGACGTATGCCGCCGAGAAGCCGACGTCGCGAAGCACGCCGGCGGAGATCCCGTCGTAGATCGACGGAGCGATCAAGGGGTGGTGTTCGGCGATGAGTTCTTTCAGCGTGCTCGACATTGAGAGCCCTTCCTTGGTGCGTGTGTCGAATCTAAGCGCGTCCAAAGCAATAATCCACGTCCGTTTTGGTTACCCTCTATTGCTCACGGAGCAACAATCACGGAATGATGAGCGGGTGGAGATCCGACACCTTCGACACTTCATCGCCGTTGCCGAGACTTTGAACTTCTCTCGGGCCGCCGAGAACCTCCGGATGTCGGCGCCCCCGCTGAGCCGGAGCATCCAGCAGCTGGAGATCGAGATCGGCGGCGCGCTCTTCGTGCGCGGAACGCGAAAAGTCGAGGTGACTCCGCTCGGACACGCGCTCGTTCCCCACGCCGCGCGGATCCTCCACGACATGGATGAGCTGGATCGAGACATGCGCCGCAGAGTCCGCGGCCACGTGGAACTGCACGTCGGGATGAGATCCGTGCCCCCCGAACTGACCACTGCGTTGACAACCGTCATCCGCTCGGTCGAACCGGAAAGCGACATCAGGTTGCAGCCCCTCGACTCGCTCGCTCAGCTGGAGCAGATCGTCAGCGGAAAGCTGTCACTCGGGCTCGTCAACCGCAGACTGCACGATGCACGACTGGCGTACGTGCCCGTCCTCCGCGAGGCGCCCGGGATCGCGCTTCCCGACGAACCCCGTTTCGCTGCCCTGACACAAGTCCGCCCCGTCGACCTTGCAGGCCTCCGTCTGCTGATCCAACCTGGCGCCGATCCCACTGCGCCCGCCCTCGAGCCGATCGTGACGTCTGTCAGCGAAGTCGTGCCGGTCAGCTCCGACATCATCGGTGGGCTGTCCGCGATCATCAGCCAAGGCGGTTCGTGTTGCCTCACACTCGCGAACCCCTCTGCCCCGTGGCACAAGTACCTGGCTGGTGAGAGAGTCATCGTGCGGCCGCTGTCGTGGGACTCGGAGCCCGCCATCACGTATCTCTGCTGGCGTGTCGACAGGGACAGGCCCGACGATCTCGGGCCTGTCCTCGTCGCTGCCACAGAACGATTCGCAACGCCGCTCGATCTCTGATCAGCCGCGGCTCGGCCGCCTGCCCTGAGCTATGTCCGTTCGCGCTTCAACGCAGCGAGCCGCGCTCTCCGTGTCGCGGCGACGCCGACGCGGGGCCCGAGACTTGCGACAACACCGAACAGGACGACGAGTCCGATGAGCCACGTGAACACGCCTTCGACCTGGAAAGCAGCGAAGATCACGCCGATCACGAGCGAATTGATGATGCCGCCGAGTCGGGCGAACCCATTCGAGAACCCCGTGCCCACAGCGCGGATCTCGGTGGGGAAGATCTCCGTCGCATAGGTGGAGACGGTGCTGGCGATCACCGCCATCGTGAGGCCGTTGACGAGTCCTGCGGCGATGATCACCCCGACCGAGTTGACGAAGCCCATGGCCGCGAAGGACAACGCGAGGATTACTGCGCACACCACGAGGAGCCACTTGCGCTCGAACCGATCGATGACGAAGAGACCGATCACGCCGCCCAGAATGCCGGCGAAAGTGAGGAGGAAGACGATGCCTAGTGCACTGGCCGGCGGATAGCCGCGCTCGATGAGGATCGTCGGTAGCCATTGACCGATGCCGGCCTGGATCGACAGCATCAGGAAGAAGAGGCCGGTCGCGATGAGTGTTCGAGGCAGGAATCGCGGCGTGAAGATCGACCAGAGGGATGACTTGATCGGGTACTTGACCTCCTCGACGACAGGCTCTGGCAGCGTCGCGTCGGGGTGTGCTTCGAGAGTCTGCTGTTCGAACTTCGCCACGAGCCGCTCGGCTTCGTCCACGCGACCCCGCGAAGCGAGCCAGCGTGGGGACTCAGGCAGCGCCTTGATCGCAAAGACGGCGACAATGAGGCCAAGGCTCCCAGCCACCAGCACCAGCTGCCACATGCCCAGCGGGACGAACACGATGGATACTGCCACGATGATCGGGGCCCCGAGGGTGCCGACAGTGAGGACGGTCGCCATCATGCGTCCGCGGAAAGCCTTCGGGAAGAGCTCGTTCACCAGAACGAAGAGGATGACGCTCGTGGCCGCGATTCCGGCGCCTGTCATGATTCGAGTCGCGGCGAGCACCTCGAAGGTGGGAGAGACCGCCGAGCCGAGCGACCCGAGTGAGAACGTGGCCACAGCGATCAGGGCGATCGGCTTTCGCCCGAACCGGTCAGCGAGGCGGCCGCCGACGATGCCGCCGATCAACATTCCCACATAGACCATCGAGGTGAGGACGCCGACCGTCTCGAGGGTGAGGCCCCACTCCTCACGAATGCTGGGGACGACGAGCGAAAAAGCTGCGAGATCCATGATGTCGAAGGCGAACAGCGCCGCGATGATCACAGCGATACCGCGGTGGGACTTGGTGAGATGCGGCAGGCGATCGATCCGCGCACCGATGCGGAGAGCATCGGCGTTTGCGCGAGCCTCGGCGTCGGTAGGTGGTGCAACAGCGGTCATTCGGGGGCCTCCTTGCCCTTCCGGCGGTGTGTTGAAGGCGCTCGAGCGGTGCGCCTTGCCGTCATGCTCTCGTGGACGAGCGAAGTCCTCGACGGTCAGGCGTCGCGATCAGGACGCGACGAATGTCTCGCTCGACTGCCGTGACGAGTCATTTGTCCCGGGCGAAGGAGACTCTTGACCGATCACTGACGCTGCTCCTTGGCGGTTGGGTGGGGAGTGCGGCGAGCGCCGCCACTTTCGTCCGACCTCGAAGGAGAGACACATGTCCGACGTCACGCAAACCACCACGCGATCGCTTCCCAGTGCCGACGATGTGATGGGTTACCAGGAATCCCTCTCGAACTGGGGTCGATGGGGTGAGGATGACCGACTCGGAACTCTGAACCTCATCACTCCGGCGAAGCGGATCGAGGCGGCGGGGCTCGTGCGCGACGGCGAAGTGGTCTCCCTCTCGCGGGACATCGACCCCGAAGACGCCGATCCCCTTCACACCGGCCTCGCGGTCGTCCAGCGCTTCATGGGCATCGGCGAGCTCGAGCACCATGTCGGAAAGGGAGCGGCGCGGTTCGATGGCATCACCGAGTACATCGGCATCGCCGCGCACGGGTCTAACACGCATCTCGACGGGCTCGCGCACTATAGCTGGGACGGGATGAATTACAACGGCAACGTCGTCGCCGACACAGTGACCTCGATCGGCGGAGCGAAAGCGCTCTCCGTGCGTGACGCGGCAGACGGGATCGTGAGCCGAGGGGTGTTGCTCAACATCGTCGATCTGTATGACGGCGAATGGTTGGAGCCGGGCCACGCGATCACGCCGGACGAGCTCGAGGAGGCTGAGCGGCGGCAAGGTGTTCAGGTCGGGTCTGGCGATGTCCTCATCGTCCACACCGGTCACGTCGCCAGAACGCTGGCTCACGGAGTGGTGAAGCATGGGCCGCTCACCATGCAGGCCGGTCTCCATGCGGCGTGCTTGCCGTGGGTGAAGGAGCGAGAGGTCGCGACGCTCGGCAGCGATGGGATCCAGGATGTCCAGCCCTCGGGCTTCTCAGACCTGTCTCTGATGCGACCGATTCATGCGGTCGGGCTTGTCGCCCTGGGGCTTTGGCTCATCGACAACATGGAGCTCAGCGAACTCGCCCGGACCTGTGCCGCGAAGGGACGATGGGACTTCTTCTTCGCGATGCTCCCTTGGCGCCTGAAGGGCTCGACCTCCAGTGCGACGAATCCGCTTGCGATGTTCTGAATCGAGAGACGCGGCTCATGTCGCATCCCGGCCGGGAGCACCATCGAGCGCCCAGAGCGCCAATTGGACTCTCGACTCGAACCCCAGCTTGCCCAGGATGTGACTGACGTGCGTCCGTGCCGTGCGTTCGCTGATGAAGAGTTCGCGGGCGATGTCGAGGTTCGACCTGCCCCGCGCGACCAAAGCCACGACCTCTCGTTCCCGGGGAGTCAGAGCCTGGACTTCGGGGTCGACGGCAGTCTGTGCCAGCTGAATGGCCAGTTCAGGATCAACATATTGGCGACCCTGCGCGGCCGCCCGGATCGCTTCAAGGATGCTGTCCGGGCGGGCGGACTTCATGACATAGCCTGCAGCGTCGAGCTCGAGGGCACGGCGTACGCGATCAGTGTCGCCGTACGCGCTCAGGACGATGACGCGGGGCGGGTGGGGCAACGACGTGAGCTGCTGAATGAGATCGAACCCGCTCAGGGTCGGCATCATGAGGTCGGTCAGGAGCACGTCCACGCCTTCGTCCGCGCCAAGCGAGTGAAGGTCGCGAAGCGCCTCGCGTGCATCACCCGTCTCGCCGACGACGACGACATCCGTCGCGGTACCGAGGAAAGCGCTTAACCCACGCCGAACGATCTCATGGTCGTCCACCAGATAGACGCGAATTTCCGACATGGGAACCTCGATCGTGGAGCGACACACAGTCGCACGTTCTCCTGCACAATAGCCGGATGGAAGACCGTCGACGCAATCTTCCCGACAGTGGGCACGGCGCGCACGCGCGTCTGGATCCCGCGGGTCGATTCGTCGACGGCGAGGTGCGCATCTTCGACCTGGTGCGAGGAGGCGAGCCTGCGGTGAAGGTGCCGCAAGCGGGACGCGCGGGCTGGATCCTCGACGTCGATTCTCGGGTCGCGGTCGAAATGCGCCCCAGCGACGGCGGGTTCGTTCTCTCGGAGTTCGTCGGCGTGACATCGGCGCTCACCTCCGATGACTTGGATCGGGTGGACTCAGCAAATTTCATTGCAGTCACGCAGACGGCCGGTCTTGACGAAGCAGTCCGGCTGATGTGCTCTGACTTCGCCCGCATGACGGGCTTGACGGCGCCGACGCTCGTACTGATCGATCGAGATGGCAGTCCCACATTCGCCAGTGGAGTCTCGGCATCCCATGAGGCGCTAGCTGCCATGGAGCGCACTCGTCGAAACGGTGCGCCGATGGCGATCTGGCAGGCGTTCCACGAAGACCGCGTCATCGTCGACGCGAGATGGTTCGAGGTGGCGCGTCGCGATCATCGGTTCGCGCCCGTGAGCAGCATGTTCAGCAATGAACTAGATGGCACCTTCGTCGCCATCCCCCTCCGGATCGATCGACGAGCGGTCGGAGTGCTCTCTGCCCTCGATCACGGCGACGCCGAGCTGGCGGCATCCAGACTCATGGACAGCTGCGTGCTCGCCGAGCGGATGATGCTGGCCATCAGGTATTCGGAAGCGATACGTCGCGGACTTGCGCAGGGCGCGAACGCGGAACGGTCCCGGATACACGAGTACCTTCATGCCACGGTCGCCCAGGACGCGTTCGTGCTCTCGCTCGAGGTCGCTCGAGTCAACGCCCTCGCCGATTCGACGATTCGCGATCAGCTGGTGAACCTGGACGCAATGTCGGAACGGCTGCTGACGGACGTGCGAGCAGTGATCGAAGACCCGCCCGCCAGCGAAGCCGAAGTCGGGATCGGCTCGCGGCTGGACGAGCTCATTGAAGACGCGCGGGCACGCTCATCTGCGTCAGTAGACGTCGAGCTGGACGTCGAGTGGGACATCCTCAGCTCAGGATTCGGCGACGACATCCTGCACATCGTCGCCGAGGGCCTGCGGAATGCGCTGAAACACGGCTCACCGTCGGCGATCACCGTACGGGTGCGGCTGGAGCGCGATACCGGATGGCTGCATCTGGCCATCGCCGATCAGGGCGACGGTCCGCGAGAGTCGCCGCAATCCACGGGAGTGGGCCTGAGCCTCATCCGCCGATTGGTCGAGCAGCGCGGCGGCACAGTGACGATTCACTTGGAGAGCGACGGCGCAACCCTGAGCGTCGAGATGCCGGCCGAGTACGAGTCTGAATGGGCGGTCGCCCAGCGCTTCCTGGAGATCCCGCAGGAACGCTGATCAGAATCGCGACACTTGTCGCGCCCGCGATACGTCGTACCGCCGATTCGGCCGAGACACCGTCCTGAGATCCTGAAAAGGAACTGGACAAAGGAGTACTTGGTCATGGCATCGACCACTCGGGTCAACCCCCTCATCGATCTGCTCGAGGCAGACAAACCCATCTTCTGCCTGTGGGCCAACTACTACGGGGTGGGAACTGACTATCAAGCCGCCGTCGCGATCCAGGCGAACCCGGATTACGACTTCATCCTCTACGACCTCGAGCACCAGCCCTACAATCTCGACCAGCTGCGCCAGTTCCTGCAGGACCTCCTCGATCCCGCGACAATCGAGAAGCGCGGGCGTCGTGCGATCAAGCCGGTCATCCCGCGGCTGCCCGCCGCCGGGCGGGAACTCAACCAGTGGGTCATCAAGCAGGTTCTCGACACCGGTGTGGCGGGCCTCATGTTCCCCCACATCGAGACTGCGCAGGAGGCGCTGCACGCGGTCGCTGCCGCCCGGTACGCCCAGCGCCCGGGCGCCGCGGACTACGAGCCGGAGGGCCTGCGCGGGTACAGTCCCGCCGTGCCCGCCCGGTACTGGGGGCTGAAAATGTTCGAGTATGAAGCCCAGAGCGATATCTGGGGCCTGGATCCGGACGGCAACCTCCTTCTCATCTTCATCATCGAAAGCTACCGGGGAGTCGCGAACGTGCGCGAAATCGCGAAAGCACTCACAGACGCCGGCGTGAAGGCGGTGCTCTGGGCGGGGGGAGGAGACCTTGCGCTCTCTTACGGCGAACCTGTCTACGGCGGCGACGCCCCTCGCACGCAAGCCGGCATGGACGCGATCCTGGCCGCCGGCAAGGAGTTCGGGCTGCCTGTGGGCATGAACGGCTACCTGAACGTCGAATCCGACTTCGACAAAGGTGCTCGCGCCTACTTCACCGTGGGGCCGGCTGCCTTGGCCGTGCCACCGCTTTCCGCAGAGACACGCAAAGCGGTCGGCAGATAGGCAAACCCCGCCTATTGACTGAGACTATTAGTCTGCGTAGAGTCTGGTTGGGCGGACCAATTCCGGCGTCATAAAGCGCAGTGCAGCGCGATTACGCCGGCGGAATGCCAAAAATTAAAGGACTAATAGTCCGCGGCGAGTAGCGGCGAGCCGATGGCTCTGCCGTCCACTGGCCGCGCCGCATCCATGATCGTCGCGGTCCTTCTTCGACGACCCACGAAAGGTTGCCCTCCATGGCACTCGATCAAGCGACAACGCAACTCCTCACTCAGATGGCTCAGATGGGAGGCAAGCCCCTCCAGGAGATGACCCCATTCGAGGCCCGAGCAGGGGAACCCCTCATGGCGTCCATGTTCGGCCCGGGGCCGGACATGCTCAGGGTAGAGAACATGCGACTCAGCACGTCTCGCAGCGGTTCCTTCCGGGTGCGGACGCTCGTGCCGCAAGAGGAGCCTCGCGGGGTGATCCTCTACCTGCACGGTGGGGGTTGGGTGGTCGGCAGCATCGACCTGTACGACGCAGCCGCTCGTCACCTCGCGGCCGCATCGGGCTACGCGGTCGTGCTCGCCGACTACCGTAAGGCACCTGAGTACGCCTACCCGGTCCCGGTTGAAGACGCCTGGCGAGCACTCACCTGGACGTCCGAGAACATCGAGTCCATCGCGGGAAGGACTGTTCCGCTGGTCGTCGCCGGCGACAGCGCCGGGGCCAATCTGGCCGCCGTCATCACCCACCGCGCGCGCGACGAGTCCGGCCCCGCCATCGCTGCGCAGGTCTTGGTGTACCCCGTGACGGATGCCGACTTCGATACGCCGTCCTACCTGGATCCGGCCAATCAGCTCGCGCTCTCGCGCGACAGCATGATCTGGTTCTGGGGCCACTACGCCCCCGAGGACATGCGCAACGACGCAGACCTCAGCCCGCTCCGTTCCGCGAGCTTCGCGGATCTCCCACCGGCCATCGTGCTGCAGGCCTCAGATGACGTGCTGCGCAGCGAAGGTGAGGCCTACGCAGATGCACTTGAGGCGGCCGGCGTTCCCGTGCGCCGACGCGTGTTCGAGGGCCAGATGCACGGCTTCTTCCACATGGTCAACGTGCTGCCCGCCAGCGCCGATGGCATCGCCTACATCGCCGAATCCCTTGCCGATATCTCCGCCGACACCGTCGTCTACAGCTGAAGGAAGATCACAATGAACAGCAGCACAAGGCACAACGAAGTGCTCGATGCCGTCATCGTCGGTGCCGGTTTCGCCGGGCTCTATCAACTGCACAAGCTCCGCAAGATCGGCCTGCGCGCCCGCATCGTGGAGAAGGGCAGCGGCGTGGGCGGAACCTGGTATTGGAACCGGTATCCCGGTGCGCGATGCGACATCCCGAGCTTGTTCTACACGGCCTCATGGACTCCCAAGATCAACCAGGAGTGGAGCTGGCCAGAACGGTTCGGCACGCACGCCGCGATCCGTGCGTACATGGAGGCGATCGCGCAGCGAGAAGACATGATCAAGGACATCACCTTCAACACCGTGCTCACGGGGGCGACGTGGGACGACGACGCGGAACGATGGACGTCGGTGACGGATGCGGGTGAGCGGATCAGCTCGCGGTACCTGATTCTCGCGACCGGGGCACTCAGCGAGTCGCGGGTTCCACAGATTCCCGGCCTCGCCGAGTTCGAGGGGCGATGGTTTCACAGCGGTCGTTGGCCGCATGAGGAAGTCAGCTTCGACGGCCGACGGGTCGCCCTGATCGGGACGGGCTCGACGGGTGTGCAAATCCTTCCGGTTGTCGCGGCCGAGGCCGCGAACGTCACGGTGCTGCAGCGGATGCCGAAGTTCGTCCTTCCGGCGGTCAACGTCGCCGTCAGCGAGGAAGAGGCGGCGCCCATCAAGGCGGCGTACCCGTTCCTGTACGCGGCGGCGCGGCGCGGTGACTACGGCACACCCTTCCCTGCGCCGGAGGACTACCTGCCCGACATCCCCGATGCAGAACGCGAAGCCCAATTGGAGGCGATGTGGAACGAGGGCACCATCGGCGGGTATGTCACGAGCCTTGCCGACCATCTCGGTCTCAAGGACGAGGCGGTGAACGAGCTCGTCGCGGAGTTCTGCAGGAAGAAGATCCGCCAGATCGTGGATGACCCTGCTGCGGCGGAGGCGCTGGTACCTCACGGGTACCCGATCGGCATCAACCGCATCATCCTGGGAACGAACTACTACGAGACGTTCAACCGCGACAACGTGCGGCTGCACAGTGTCGTGGAAGACCCGATCGTGGAGATCACCGCGCACAGCATCAAGACCGCGAACGACGAGTTCGAGGTCGACGACATCATCTTCGCGACGGGCTACGACGGATTGACCGGAAGCTTCACCGGGGTCGATGTCCGCAGTCGCGCCGGCCGCTCCATCCAGGAGCACTGGGCGGATGGACCCAAAACCTATCTCGGAATGCAGATGAGCGACTTCCCGAATCTGTTCCTGATCACCGCTCCCGGAGGCCCGTCGGTCTTGGCCAACGTGATCACGACCACCGAGCAGAGCATCGACTTCGTCACGAACCTGATCGAGCGCGCGGAGCAGAGCGGCGCCACCATCATCGAGACGGATGCCGGCGCTGAGGAGGAATGGATGGATCACGTTGCCGACGTGGCGCAGCAGAGCCTCTACCGCTACGCGGCGAACGCGAACTCCTGGTACACGGGCAGCAACGTCCCGGGGAAGAAGGTTGTCTTCATGCCGTACGCGGGAGGCGTCGGAAGCTTCGAGGACGTACTGGGCGCCGTGGCAGCCGACGGCTTCCGCGGCTTCACCTTGACCGCTTCGCAGTTGGCGGCGTGATCTTTCGGACCGGGCACTTTCGCGGGTGCCCGGTCCACCCGCCCGTATCATGAACCGCATGGCTGAGGACGATCACGAGCGCGCCGAGTTCTTACCCGCGACCGCCTACGCCGTGCTCGGTCTGCTGTCCTCCCACCAAGAAGAGCTCTCGCCCGCCGAGATCAAGGTGCGCGCCGACTGGAGCCTCAGAAGCTTCTACTGGTCGCCTGCCGTGAGTCACATCCGCCGCGAACTCGAGCGTCTCCTCGAGTGCGGCTATGTCGAGGCGCGCCTGAGAATGTCAACCTCAGCTGGGCCCAGGGCGGCAATCTAAACGGGACCCACCCTGTGGTTTCTGGTCTTGGTTCCGGGCCCCGGTAGTATCTCGTTCATGAACTTCAACCGTTCCGCTTGGTGGTGGCTGCGATAGCAGCCGGTTGAAGTATGTTCACGGGCTGCACGGCAGCTCGTGGAACGGCCCGAGTACTCCGTGTAGCTCCCAATCATCGGGAGACACAAATGGAGTCCTTCATCGCAACCGCGCAACGCTCGGCAGAGGTCGCGGTCCTCGTGGCCGAGCACCCCGAGCACTTTCGAGTCCTCACGGGTGAGCGGCCGACTGGGCCGCTGCATCTGGGCCACTACTTTGGCACCATCAGGGAACGGGTGCGTCTCCAGCAGGCTGGCGTCGAGATGTTCCTCGTGCTCGCGGACTATCAGGTCATCACCGACCGAGACACGATGGCTCACGTTCGCGAGAACGTCTATAGCGCTGTGCTCGACTATCTCGCCGCGGGCATCGACCCGGAACGGACGACCATTTTCACCCACTCGTCGGTGCCGGCGCTGAATCAGTTGATGCTGCCGTTCCTGAGCTTGGTCACCGAGGCGGAACTGCATCGTAATCCGACCGTCAAAGCGGAACTCGCGGCGTCCGGGCGCGCGTTGAGCGGGTTGCTCTTGACCTATCCGGTGCACCAGGCGGCCGACATTCTGTTCTGCAAAGGCAATCTCGTGCCCGTCGGCAAGGACAACCTCCCGCATGTGGAGATGACTCGCGTGATCGCTCGACGGTTCAACGAGCGCTATGGGGATGTCTTCCCGGTTCCGGATGCGTTGATCACGTCGACGCCGGAGGTTCCGGGCTTGGACGGTCGGAAGATGTCGAAGAGCTACGGGAACGCGATCGCGTTATCTATGACACCGGACGAGACAGTTGCGGTGATTCGTCAGACTCGGACCGATCAGGACCGGCGGATCAGTTTCGATCCCGAGGACAGGCCTGGTGTTTCGGCGCTGTTGTCGACGGCCGCGCTGTGCCGCGGTGTCGAGCCAGCCGAGTTAGCCGACGAGATCGGTGATGGCGGCAGCAGCGCCCTGAAAGCCATGACGGCGACAGCCGTGAACGACTTCTTGGAACCGTTGCGCGTGAGGCGGCAAGCCTTCGCCAAAGACGAGGATCTCGTGCGGGCGATTCTTCGCCACGGCAATGAGGCTGCGAACACTTCGGCGGAGTCAACACTGGCCCAGGTGCGCGAAGCAATGGGGACGATCTACTAGGACCTCGGTCAGACCTGGTCAGTGAGTCGGCGGGTGTGGGCGAGGCGATAGGAGTCGGTGCCGGTTTCGATGATGCTGCCACCGAACGTGAGTCGGTCGACGATCGCAGCGCAGAGCCTCGGGTCGGTGAAGGTCCTCGTCCATCCGGAGAACGATTCGTTGGAGGCTATCGCGACGGAGTTCTTCTCTTCGCGTTCGGTGAGGACCTGGAACAGGAGCTCGGCTCCGCGGCGGTCGAGTTCCATGTAGCCGAGTTCATCGATGCAGAGCAAGTCGACGCGGCCGTAGCGAGCGATGGTGCGGGCGAGCTGCTTCTCGTCGGCGGCTTCGACGAGTTCGTTGACGAGTTTCGTCGCGAGCGTGTATTTGACCCGATAGCCCTTCTCTGCAGCCGCGGTTCCCAGACCGATCAGTAGATGCGATTTCCCGGTACCGGAGTCGCCGATGAGGCAGAGCGGTTCGCCTTTGCGGATCCAGTCACCGGTAGCGAGTTGGTGGATCGTGGCCGGGTTGATGTTCGGGTTCGCGTCGAAATCGAAGTCACCGAGCCACTTGCTCCGCGGGAAGCCAGCCGCAGACACGCGCCGAATCGAGGAGCGCCGATCGCGATCATCGCACTCCGCGAGCAGTAGCTCTGCCAGGAACCCTTGGTAGGACAGCTGCTCTCGGTTCGCGGTCACCAGGGCCTCGTCAACGACGGCGCGGACAGTCGGGAGCCGGAGACGCCGGCAGGCCTGATCGACAGCCGCGATCGCTGCTTCTTCGGTGAGCCCGCGTCTCCGGCGCAGCGTCGTCGTGACGGTGGTGGGTTTCGTGGTCATGTTCCCGTGGTTCCTTCCCGATCAATCGCTTCGTCCGTGAGCGTCGGGCGTGCCCGACGTTCCAAGAGTTCGTCGTAGCCGGCGACACTCGGCAGTGGTCTCGTGTCGGCCGGGAGACCTGCGATCACCGCGGCCGGATCAGCGAGACGGCGTTGGGTGAGACTGACAACTCGTTGCTCGCGGCCAGACGCGAGTTCACGGAGATGACCATGCAGGCCAGGCCCACCCGTCGAAGTTTGTCTGCGGGCTTCGACAGCGACGACATCGGCGGTGACTGCCCCGACTTGGAGTGCTGCGTGGATGCCGGCGATCACTTCCTCTGCGGGCATGCTCCGGTGCAGAAGCAGAACATCAATGAGGGCTCGCGTGCCGACGGCATCACCATCGGTCTTGCGGGCGGCCGCCCAGAACGCATCGTGGGCAGCCGTAAACACTCCGGCCTCCCGCGCCCTCGCTAAGGCGGTGGCTCCCGGGAGCGCTCCGGGCTTCTGACGCAACACCTCGAGGTAATGGTCGAGGACGACTGATTGTCCGCCGCGCGCGACAACTCGCTCATGGCGGGCAACTTCCTGGTGCCCGTCGAAAACGACGACCACGGACGCGCGTAATGAGACGCGGACGTTCCGGCCGATCAGATGGGCGGGGACGGAGTACTTCGCCATCCGAACCGTGATCAGACTCGACCTGTCGACCCGCGGATGCAGCGTCAGGCCTGGATCGAATCGCTCATACGGCAGCGGCGACAGCAGTGCCTGTTCGACGGCGAAGTCCTGGCCGACTGTGCGAATCCGCGACGCGATCCGCCGCCTGTCATCCGCCGCGTCCCAGGCGCGGATTCTCGCGTTGAGTTCTGCGAGGGAATCGACAACCGGCATGGGTGTCAAATGTGTTCGCCGGAACCGCCCGACCTCACCCTCAACGCCGCCCTTCTCATGTGCGCCCGTGATACCGGGTTGGCAGTAGAACGAATCGAACCCGTAGTGGGAGCGGAACAGCACCCACCGCTCGTTCTCGATCCGGCCGCGCCCGTTGCCATAGAGCACCGCCTGGACTGCCGATGTCAGATTGTCGTAACGGATATGCCGGGTCGGGATGCCGCCAATCTCTTCGAACGCATCAATGTGGCCCTCGAGGAATGCTTCCTGCGACTGAGTCGAATAAACCCGGTGGATCGCCTTCCCCGAGTGAGAGAGCCGGAACACGAACATGTGGCACTTCGTCTTCACCCCAGCTAGCACCACCCACACCTCGCCGAAATCGACCTCAGCCTCCGCACCTGGCTGGTGGTCTTGAGGGATGAAGACCTCCACCCGCCGGCCCGCGACCGCGTCGATCTCGGGCCGGCGAAAGCGGACGTAGTTACGAACAGTCGAATACGACAATTCAGTCGCTCCGTGCTCCTCAATAAGACGATCCAGTACCCGGGTCGCGGTGTGGCGCTGCTTCCTTGGTGCCGTCAGATCCTCCCGCAGCATCGCGTCGATCGCGGGCTTGAACCGGTCAAGCCTCGGCGCCGACCTCACCCGCGTCTTCTTCGGCGGCGGTTCCGGCGAAGCCAACGCCTGCCGCACCGTCGCTCGCCCAACGTGATGACGGCGCGCAAGCTCTCTGATCGAGAGCTCCTCCACCCGCGCATCACGCCGAATCGCCGCGAACACATCCACCCGAGATCCCATCCCAAACCTCCACCATCAGCATCCGGAACAACAGTTCCGTCAACGGTGGAGGTGGACTCGGCTCAGGCTGCCGTGGACACCCCGTCAAGCAGCAAGTGGTCTCCGCTTAGATTGCCCTGGTGGGTCCGACTTACGCTGCCATAGTCAAGCGTGCACGCGCTGCGCCATACCTACGTCACCAACCTGATCGAGTGGGGCTACTCGGAGAAGTTCGTCCAGGATCAGGTCGGCCACGCCTATGCGTCCACCACCGCGATCTACACCTCGCTCGGCGACGACTATAAGACCCGCATGGTGACCCGAGCTCTCGCCCGAATCTATGGAGGAAACGATGCCGACAATCGCTGACCACAGCCCGATCACCTGGCAGCTGCGGCAGGTCATGGCCGTCGCGGGGATGTTCCATACGACCGACCTCATCGACCCGCTCCGGGAGCAGGGTGTGCACCTGTCCCGCGAGCAGATCTATCGCCTCGTGACGAAGACGCCCGAAAGGCTCAACATCGAGGTACTCGCCGCGCTTTGCCGCATCCTCGACTGCACACCCAACGACCTCATCGAGGTGGCCCCTGTGGCTGCAGCGCGCGCACCTCGCGCCGTCGGCGAAGCCCGCAGCAACGGACCTTCTATCGGTGCCCTCCGCCCGATCCCCGCGAAACTGCACCGTCCCACGGAGTGAGCGAGAGCGCGAGCCCTGGATGGAAGCGACGTTGCGACTCGTGCGGTCGCGACGTCGAGGCCAGGTACGAGATTCTCGAGCAGCGCATCTGCAACGCCTGCTATTCCCGTCTGCGTCGAAACGCTGCACCCTGCCCGGCGTGCGCCCAGATGAAGGTCCTGGCATTCCGGTCACACGACGGCGAGATCGTGTGCGCTGCGTGCACGGGTGTACCGTCACGGTTCGGATGTGCCAGGTGCGGGAGTGAGGAACACCTGACCGGCTCGCACTGTGGACGCTGCCGTCTTGAGGATCGTCTCGATGACGTCCTGGCAGATTCGAATGGCCGTATGCACCCGGCGCTTGCCCCGCTCCGCGACCACCTGCTCAGCGCCAGGGACCCGCGTTCGGCGGTCCGGTGGCTCCGCCGCGAACCCATCGACCGCACCCTCCGAGCCATGGCTCACGGTGAGAAGCCCATCAGCCACGAGGCAATCAACGAGCTCCCGCAATCGACGCGCGTCCGGTACTTCCGGCGAATGCTGATCGCTGCCGGCACCCTGCCCACCATCGATGTCCGACTCAACGACCTCGAGATCCGGAGCCGGGCATTCATCGACACCCTGCCCGCCGAACAGGCCATCATCGTCACCAGATTCTTCAAATGGGAGACGTTGCGGAAACTGCGCAGGCGGTCACTTGACCGGCCAATCAGCGTCGGAATGGCCAACGTCCACAGCTCCGAACTCCACAAGATCGCAGCCTTCCTCGCCTGGCTCGACGAGCACGACCTCGACCTCCCCACGCTCGAGCAAGTGACGGTCGACCGCTACCTCGCCCACCACGATCCCAACGTCACCATCGGGAGATTCCTCAACTGGGCAGCCCGACACCGAATCACCACACGCATCGACGTGCCCCGGTCCCCGTCCACCGTCTCGCCAGCCACCCTCGATGAAGAAGCCATCTGGGAGAAAGTCGACATCCTCCTCCAAGACAAATCCACCCCGATGTCGAGCCGGATCATCGGGCTGTTTCTTCTTGTGTTCGCCCAGCCGATCAGAGACTCCGTTCGGCTGAGACGCGAAGACGTCCAATTCACCGAAGGGCACGTCAAGGTTCAGTTCGGGACGACCCCAGTCATTCTGCCGCCTCCGATCGCCGACCTCCTCACGGAGCACCTCGACATGACACGCGACCAGCGACCATACGTCGGAGCGTCGCCCGGCTGGCTCTTCGAAGGCGTGATGCCGGAGCAACACTTGAGCGAAGCCAGCGTCCGATTCAACCTGAACAAGCACGGACTCCACGCTCGGATCATCAAACGCGCCAGACTCGATCACCTCGTACAGGTGCTCCCGGCGAGCATCGTCGCGGACATCACCGGAGTCACCGTCAATACAGCCATACGCCACTCAGCGAACACCGGAGCCGGCTGGGGAGCGTATCCCGAGCTGAGAAGGCATGAGAGGGATCTCGACACGAACGAATAATGCTGATTGCCAGTAAGACCGACCAGCTGGTGGCCGAGTTCGTCGCGCAAGGCGGCCGCCCGCAGGACTGGCGCCCCGCGTACTCCATCGCCCCGACCGTCAGTGCCCCGATCGTGCGCGAATGGCAGGACGAGGGCACCATCGAGCGTGAGATCACCCTGGCCCGCTGGGACTGGCCGAAACCGCCGAACCGGCCCACTGGCGCCCCGATCATCAACGCGCGCATCGAAAAGCTGCCCACCGGGTTCTGGGTGGGCGCGTTCTCCAACGCCCGCTGCATCGTCCCGATGATCGGCTACTACGAGTGGACCGGAGTGAAGGGCAACAAGCAGCCGCACTTCATCCACACCGAAGACGACGCGCTGCTGGCCGCGGCCGGCCTGACCTGGACGACCGAGATCGACGGGGAGCGGCGGCGGGTGTTCGTCGTCGTCACCCGCGAGGCTCGAGACGCCTCCGGCGAAGTCCACGACCGGATGCCGGCGTTCCTGTCTCGCGATCTGTGGGACGACTGGCTCAACCCGGCCTCCCTCACCGTCGACGGCGACAGCGCCGCGTCCAAGAGCAACCGGCTTGAGCTGCTCGGCGAGCTCGACGCGAGCTCGAGCACGATCGCCGCGACGATGCGCACCCACGAGGTTGACCGGCGTGTGAACAACAGCCGCACCGTCGATCCCCGAGATCCCGGGCTCATCGCCCCCGTCGACGGGACTGTCGGAGGCGCTCGCTAGGGTTCGCTCATGCGCGTCACCGGCACGATCCGAAGCACCGCGACGGACAGGATCACCGTCGCGGCTGACAGCTACGAGCAGGCCCGCGAGCAGCTGCACGCGCAGGTGCCCGAAGGGCACGAGCTCATCTCCATCCGCGTCGACCGGGACGGTGAGGGGGAGTGACCCGCCCTCGCTACATGGACGCCCCCGAGGGAGTCGTCGTCTACGAGAACCCGTTCGTCTACCTGGCGGAGAATCCCGCCCGGGAGGCCGCCAACGGGGTCACCGGGGATCTCGGCGGGTGGGATGTCGCTGATGGGTTCCGTCTCACTGAGACGCAGCTGCCCGGCGCCCCGGAGTCGGAGTGGCGGATCTCCGTAATCGCCGGCGAGGTCTACGCCGTGCTGCGCCGTCTGCCGCTCGAGCGCGGCTACACCTTCGACGGGCCGGTGTGGCTGATCGACCGCATCCCCGCTCAGCTGCAGGACGGACCAGGGTGGAGCCTGCTGCCGCCCGAACCAGTCGTGGACCTGATGCGAGAGATCGAAGCCCTCCGGCGGGAACCGGACTCGCTGCTGACCGCGGTGCGCACCATCCGAGAGCAGCTGCCGCAGCTGGCCGGCACCTGACCGCCGGCGTCTCCGAAAAACCCACTTGCATATGTGCAAGAGCTAGTAGACTGGGGGTGAGAGGAGGCGATCGACATGACAACGACCACCGACACCGCCGCGGAGCTTCGCGAGCTCGCGAACCTGAACCTGCGGCACGAGCTCATCGAAAAGGCGATCGAGGAGCGCCTCGTGGCCCTTCGCTTCGGCAAGGGCGTCCAGCTGCAGGAACTCGGCGCCGCGCTGGGCAAGAGCGAGTCGCAGATGTCGCGCATCCTCAAGGCGCTGGAAAAGAGCAAGGGCGTCCTCGTGACGACCGACAAGCCGGTGGCCGCGACGGCCATGGAGCTCGTGCGCCAGGCGCAGCGCGGCGAGATCTCTCACGAGGAGTTCGTCGAGCTCCTCAAGCACTGGAACTACGACCCGCAGTACAAGACCCAGGGCGAAGCCGACGACTGGGAGGTCGTCGACAACAGCTTCGACGCGGTCTACCACGCCTATGTGGGGCTCGACCTGCTCTCTGACGAAGAGTACGAGGAGATCGAGAGAGCAGCCGCTTGACGGACTCCGACCACTCGGAGCACCTGGCTGCGCTTCGATCCCTCACCGCTGTCAACGGCCCCATCGACGCCGACGCCCCCACCGCCACGCATCAGCGCGAGCAGAACTACCGCCGAGGGCGCCCCACCGCGTCTCGAGCGAGGCTGCACAAGCAGATCATCCAGGAGTTCTTCGCCGAGAACGACGCCGTGATCCGCGACCGCCAGGTGCTGGTGATGGCCGGCCCTCCCGGCGCCGGCAAGAGCTCCGCGCGCCGCGAACGCATCCCCGAGGCCGAGGAAAAGCACTGGCGGTTCATCGACCCCGACGATTTCAAGACACGGCTGCTGCGCAAGCTGCGCGAGTCGGGGGAGTACGACGAGATCGTGCCACCGGCGGTGAAGTCCCGCATCGACGCCGGCGACCGTTTCGCTCCCGGTGAGCTCGCCTCCCTCGTGCACGAGGAGTCATCCGATCTGGCTGCAGCAGCGGCCACGATCTCCCTCGAGCGGGGCGAGCGGGTCGTGATCGACGGCGTGCACGGCAGCAAGGTGAAGCTGCTCAAGCGGTTCCAGCAACTCTCCGAGCACGGGTACAAGTCGATCGAGATCATCGCCGTCGACGGGCCGCGAGAAGTCACCCGGGCACGGGTGATCAACCGCTGGGAGAAGGGCTACGCCGCCTTCCAGGACGGCGCGGACGACGCCGCGTACCAGGCGCGGTACGTCCCGGAGCACATCACCGACTCGCTGTACGTCGACGAGGACCGATTCTCCGCGTGCGCACGCGCTGTGGCCTTGGCCACCAGGGGAGCGCCCGAGGGAATCACCGTTCGCGCAGACGTCTACTACGTCGACGACGTCAACGCTGCCGGCGAGCCATGGCACACCTACCGCAAAGACGTCGACGGCTTCGCTCACGAGAAGCTCCGCACCATCCCCCGCCCGCAACCTCGCACGGCCGTCACAGGCACCTCGAGCGCGCCTGTAGGTGGCGACAGCGCCCCCGGCGCAGGAGAGGTCTACGTCGCCGGCTACGAGCGCTCAGACGGCACTGTGGTCCCCCCGCACACGCGCGCTCGACCAGCTGGGCAATAGGAGCGGATCGTGCCGCTGCCGGTCGCTGCGCCCGCCCTTGGAGGTCGCGTTGGCCCGGCCCGTGGCCACGATGCCCGCGCCGTCCGCGCTGCCCGGCGGGTGCCTGTACGAACCGAAGTGGGATGGCTTTCGGCTGGTGATCGTGCGCGATCGCGACGTGTCGCTGTGGTCTCGGAAGGGCACGGATCTCACCCGGTACTTCCCCGACCTCGCGGAGGCGGCCTCGGCGCAGCTGCCCGCCGGCGTCGTCGTCGACGGCGAGGCCGTCGTCTGGCGCGAGGGCCGGCTGAGCTTCGACGAGCTCCAACACCGGCTCTCCTCGAGCGCGGCCACCGTGGCGCGGCTCGCGCGTGAGTGGCCGGCGTCGTATGTGGCCTTCGACGTGCTCGCCGTCGCCGATCAGGATGCGCGCAGCCTGCCGCTGCTCGATCGCCGAGCGTTGCTCGAAGAACTCGCCAGTGAATGGTCCGCGCCCCTGAACCTCTCTCCCGCGACCCGGGATGCCGGCGAAGCCGCAGAGTGGTTGGAGACGATGACCGCTGCCGGAATCGAGGGCCTGGTCGCGAAGGGCGCCGGCCAGCCGTATCGCGGCGGTCAACGGCAGTGGGTGAAGGTGAAGCATCGGGACACTCTCGACGTCGTGTGCGCCGCGGTGATCGGACCCCTGCAGCGCCCGGAGGCGCTCGTGGTCGGGCTTCCCGTCGACGGCGAACTGCGGATCGTCGGACGCTCCACGCCGTTGCGGGCGGCCGCCTCGCGCGCCCTCGGCCAGTTGCTGCAGCCGCCGGAGGGGCCTCATCCGTGGCCCGCGCAGGTCAAACCGGGCGCCCTCGACCGGTTCAACAGTGGCGGCCCGCGATGTCATCGACCTGACCCTCGTCGAACCGATCGTTGTGGAGATCTCGGCCGACGTCGCCATCACCGGCCACTCCTTCCGCCACGCCGTCCGATTCGTCCGGGCGAGGCCCGAGCTACCCGTCGACGAAGTGAGCGCCTCCTAGCGCCGCTCAGGCCCTTACTGTGGCCAATTCCTCCCAGTGCGTCGTGGCGCGCGGAGTGAGCATCTCGCGCTTCATCTGCCACGACGGGCCGGGCCGCATCCCGCCGTATCCGAGGCCGAGGAGATCTCGGCCTTCCTTCCTCTGCACCTTGTCGATGAGCTCGGCGATGCGCGACTCCTCGTGCGCGAAACGGAACAGATCGAGCGGCTGGCTGACCTCTGCCGGCCGCAGGTCGGTGAGCATCAGGCCGGCGCGTGCGTAGCGGCCGCCGTCCTCGATCAGCGGCAGCAGACGGTGGGCGGCGCGGGTGAGCTCGACAGGGTCGGCAGTGGGCGCCGGCAGCTTCACCAGCACCGAGGGGAAGCTGCGCTGCTCGGAGTAGTGCGACGTTCCGGCGAACGCGGTGAGCAGCTTCGCGACCTGACGATGGCGCACCAGGCGGGTCGCGGCCTGCTGGGCGTAGATCGACAGCGCCTGACGCATCCCGTCGCGGGTGGTGACTTTCTCGGAGAACGACCGGGACACGATCAGCTGCTCTTTGCGGCCCGTGCGGTCCTCCTCCGCGACGATCGACGGCACCCCTCGCAGTTCCAGCGCCGTGCGCATCACCACGACGTTGAACGCCTTGCGGATGCGCACCGGGTCGGCCGCGGCAAGATCGGCGATCGAAGAGATCCCCATGGCCACCAGACGACGCTCAAGCCGGGAGGCGATACCCCAGACCTCTGACACCGGCAGCCGGCTCATCAGCTGCTGCCGCCACTCCGGTCGGGTGGCCGGCCACACGCAGACCCCGTCGAACGCGGCGATCTTCTTCGCCGATCTGTTCGCGAGCTTGGCCAACGTGCGCGTTTCCGCGATCCCCACGCACACGGGCACACCGATCAGCCGGTGCAGCGTGTCTTTGATCTCTCGCCCGAGCGCTGTCATCGCGTCTGGGTCTCGCGCGATGCGCGGGCTCACGCGCAGGAAAGCCTCGTCGATGCTGTAGACCTCGAGCTCCGGGGTGAACCTGGCCAGGATGGCGTGGAATCTTCTCGACATATCGCCGTAGAGCTCGTAGTTGGAGCTCAGCGCCGTCACTCCCAGCCGCTGCGCGTGTGGGCGGAGCTCGAACCACGGGCGGCCGAGATCCAGCCCGAGCGCCTTGGCCTCTTTGCTTGAGGCGACCACCATCCCGTCGTTATTGCTCAATACGACAGTCGGCACCCCCTCGAGATCCGGGCGAAACACCCGCTCCCAGCTGACATACGCCGAGTTGCAGTCCACGTGGGCCAGCACTAGGGCCTCCGCAGGTGGTGGATCGAGAACGTCGCCACGCCCCAGATCACGAGCTCGGAGAGCTCCGGCACCACGATGTCGGGATGCTCCGCGCTCTCGGACTTGAGTGTCACGCGGCCGGCGGAGATCTGCAGCCGTTTGATCGTCAGCTGCCCGTCGAGAACGGCCACGACGACATCACCGTCCCGCGGGCGCTTCGAGCGGTCGACCAGGAGCTCGTCGCCGTCGCTGATCCCGGCTTCGGTCATCGAGTGCCCGGACGCGCGCACGATGAACGTCGCTTCCTGGTCGTCGACGAGCATCTCCGTCAGATCGATCGGGCCGTCGTAGTAGTCCTGAGCAGGGGACGGGAACCCGCACGCCACCGCGACGGGGGAGGCCTGCAGCATCAGCACGGTCGGCTCGTCGACGGGGCGAGGCGACAGCGCGAGCATGATGGCCTCCCGGATCGCTTATCGAATATGTGACCGATCCAGAGTATGTGAATCGGTGCCGACATTAGAACGGGCATCCTGCACGCTTACCGGGGTACTGCGAGAATGGGGCCATGACCCCGAGCACGCCCGACGAGGAGACCGTCGCGATTATCCGGGCACGGCGCACCAGTGCGGCGCTCACCGGCGCCGCTGCGCGTTCCGGCGTCGATCTCGACCTGCTGCCGGGGATCTGACCGAAGGGTCTGCCGATGCCCACACCCGCCGTCGACGTCGAACCGGTCTCCACCGCGCAGGCACGCGCCGCGTGGGATGCCGGGGTCGCACCCCTGCTCGAGGCGTTCCCCGATCACGCCGGCGACATCCTCCGCGCGATCGCCTTCGCGCATCGAGCACCCTTCCCGGTCCCGGTGTTCATCACCGGACGCCCCGGCGCCGGCAAGACGACCCTCGCCCGGGCGATCGGCGAGCTCACGGGGCGCAGCGTCCCGCTCGAGCTCCCGCAGCGCTCGCTCGCCTCCATCCGCAAGGCAGCCATACCGGGAGAGCCGCTCGTCCTCGACGACATCGCGCCAGCGCACTCCCGGGCCAGGCCTGCGATGTTCACCCAAATCCAGGCTGAGGTCTACGCCAGCCGCAACTCCCCACTGAACGTCGCATCCATCGTCGTCGCCACCGGCGAGCAGAAGATCGACGAGCTCAGCCTGCAGCGCACCCTTGCCACCCGCATCAACAGACGCCGGGCGCCACGCGAGATCTACGCGCAGCTGCACTCTACGGCCGCGGCCGCGGCCCGGCTCAGCGTGCACAGCTACCTGCAGGCACAGATCCCCCGCGTGACGCTGCGCAGCGCGGACAGCGCCGCCGCGCGCCTCGCCCTCGGCGTCGACATCGAGCACGAACGACGCCGCGACGCCGCCCTGCACGTCGGGGGAGTCCTCCTGCGCGCGCTCGACCTCGACGCCGGCACCAGCCGGCACCGGATGCCCCGCGAAGACCAGATCCTCGTCGGGGTCTACGCCGCGCTGCAGTACGCCCTCGACAACGGCGCCCTCCTCGGGGGCCACCGCAACGCCGGGGACTGGGTGCTCGGCCGCCGCGACGACGACTACCTGTACCTGATCCCCAGCGAGATCCTGCCGATCATCCGCGCCGAGCTCGACGACGACACCCTCACCAGCAACGCCGTCGCTGCAGCGCTCGAGGATCGCGGCCTGCTGTACTCCTCCCGACGCCAAGGCCGCAGCATCCCTCGCAGCATCAACGGCACCCTCACCCGCGTCTGGCGACTTAGCCCCGCCCTCCTCGTCTGACCCGACACGCCGACGACACCGCCCACAACCCAAGCTGGCCGGTCGCATCGACGCGCTGAATCGCCAACTCGATCACGTCGAGATCGGCAGAATCTCGACGCGCAATGCTTACGGGTTTCGGGTGTTCCGTGCCAACCCTGCTAGAAAAGGTGTTCCAGGTGTTCCGCCATCTGACCTGGGATTTTCAGAAACGGCAAGTTCCGAAAATCAGACAGGTGTTCCACCTGTAAAATGCTCTTGATCTGGACTTTAGATGCAGGCGGAACACCTGGAACACATTTTCTGACCCATACACCCCGCACGCGCGATGCGTGTGCGCGCGCGAGGGTGTTCCAGGGGGGCGCGCAACTTTTTTCGGGAACCGATGTCCGCGAAGGGGTGGATGCTCGGCCTATATGGGTCATGGATCACTCGACCCCGACGCGCCAGCTGTGTGATGAAATCCACACTCTGAATACGAATAGTGGTAGACAGGTCGCATGGCAGCACAGCAGGCACGGCGACGCGGTCCTCAGCCGCGCGGTGATCGGGTCGGCGTCACGATGCGCGTACCCGGCGATCACGCTGAGACCTACAAGCAGCGAGCGGACGATCTCGGCATCCCGCTCAGCAGCTGGATCACGCTTGCTCTCGCAGAGCACGAGGGGCTGCCCGTGCCCGACTACGTCCAGAAAGAGATCAGGAAGGCTTCCGCTGAACGGGAAGCCCGAGAGAGGGAGCAGGAGATCAACATGCTCGACCTACCCAGGTCCGCATAAAACAACTCACCCCTGCTGGTCGGCAAACCAACAGGGGTAATGAGTTTGAGGTCACGTCCTCCGGCAAGAGGACGCAAGTTTTTGATTCAGATTCAGACCTGGAAGGGTCGTTCATGATTGTAGCCGCAATATTGCGGATGTCTAGCGTAGTTGTGCGCAGTGTCGCACCGACAGCTAGCATCCCCGCGCGCTACCCCGACGAGGGGGTGGTGCTGCGATGACTCTCGAGATCCCCGGCACCGCCGCGTCGATGAACTCTCTCGACCGCGTCTGGGAGGCGCTGGACCGTGGAGGCTACAAGCCGACCCGCCGCGCCAACACGTTCAAGGCCCTCTGCCCCGTGCATGGTGACGCGAACCCCTCACTGAGCGTTCGCTACGACCCGCAGGCCGGAAAGATCGCGCTGCACTGCTTCGGTTGCGAGGCGGCCGTTTCCGACATCACCGCTCACCTGGGTCTGACCGTCAGCGACCTCTTCGACGCCCCGCTGCCCGCCGATCGCCGCACCCACAACCGCACCACCCGCCCGCGCCGCCCGTCACTGCCGCCCCGCCTGACTCGCGAAGAGCTCGCCGCGCCGGCCCCGGATCTGACCGGCGCGAAGTGGGAGCGCGTGAAGGCTTACGAGTACGTCGATGTCGACGGCGTCGTGCAGCAGCGGGTGCACCGCGAGGAGACCGTCGTCGACGGCATCCGGCACAAGCGCTTCACCCAGAGCTACCGCGGCACCAACGGCCGTTTCGTCAAGCGGAAGCCCGAAGGCTTCACCCCTCTGCTGTACAACCTCCGCGCCGTCACCGACGCCGTCGCCGCTGGCGGCGATGTCTGGCTGCTCGAGGGGGAGAAGGACGCCGACAACGCGATCGCACAGGGTTTGGTGGCCACGACCAACGCCGGCGGCGCCACCGCGTTTCCCGCCGAGCTCGTCGAGCGCTTCCGCGGCGGCCGCGTGCACCTGGTCGTCGACAACGACCACGCCGGCTACAAGCGCGCCGCATCCGTGACCGCACAGCTGCTGCGCGAGCGCATCGAAGCCCGCGCCTACCTGCCGGCACTCACCGACCGCAAGGCCGACTTCACCGACCACCTGGACGCCGGAGGCACCACCGACACGCTCGTCGAGATCTCCGTCGACGACGCCACCGCGCTCGATGCCGCGGCCGAGGCCGTGAAGCTGCTCGTCCAGGTGGAGATCTGCCGCAAAGAGGCCCGGGCACAGCTGGACGCCCAGGGGCAGGACCGTGGCACCGCCGAGCGCAACGCCGAGGCGTGGGCGCGGGAGTCGTCCAAGCGGCTCGAGCGGATCACGTCGCTGCAATCGCTGATCGCCGATCAGCTGAGCGAGCGCGCCGAATCCGCCCGTGACGAGCTGGCCGCCACCATCCGCGAAGCCGCAGAGATCTCCCGCGACACGTTCCAGATCGCCGGCCTCGACGTCCCGACCGACGTCACCGCGGCCCTCGGCACCGCCCCGGCCGAAACGACCGACACCCCCGAGGTCGACGAGCAGCCGGCCCGCGACCCCCGCACCCTCAACGTCTCGTTCCAGCCCGGCGATGGAACCGGCGGCGCCGGCGGCGGCAAGAGCAACGGCGGCCGCGGCCCCCGGTTCGATGGCGGCGACTCCGGCAAGCGAGCCGTGATCAAGCGCGAGGAGTACGACGTCGTTGACGGGATCACCGTCAGCGTGAAGTGGGTCCTCGCCGACGATGCCGACGAAGACGGCAAGCAGAAGTGGGAGCCGCGCTACACCGCGGTCCTCAACGGCTGGGCCGAGATCGAGACGGTCGCCGTGGAGGACGACGGGACCGACAGCGAGATCGCACGCTCCCCGCACATGATCGCCATCCGGTTTTACCGCTACGTCCGCGACGCCCGCGGCAACGCCGTCGCCGACGAGGAGACCGGCCACCCGCAGATCGAATCGACCCTCGTGAAGTTCGACGAGGAGCAGCTGCGCACCGGCACCTGGGCACAGGCGCTGCCCTGGCCGAACCTCATCGAGTCCACCACCCGCCGCGGCAAGGATCAGGCGTGGGACGCGATTCGCAAAGCCCGCCAGACCGTGGCCAGCAACAGCCTCGTCTACACCACCCTCGGATGGCGCACCACCCCGGCGGGACAGCCATTCTTCGTCCACTCCACCGGCGCGATCGGCACCGAGGGTGCGATCGACGACGTCGAGGTCAAGCCGTCGCTGTTCAACGTCTTCGCCCTCCCGGCCCCTTCGACGGATGCCGACGAGCTCCGCGCCGCCTGGCAGAAGGGCACCCTCGAGGCCAAGGACTCCTGGCTGCTCGGCCGCGCGCTCGCTCCGCTGCTCGCCCAGTCGTGGGGGTCAGTGCTCAAGCCCAACGACGCCACCGTGCACCTGGTCGGCGGCCGCGCCTCCCTCAAGTCCGCACACGGCCGTCTGGCCGTGCAGTACTTCGCCCCCGACGTCCACTACCACGGCGTCAAGGAAATGCTCTCCGGCTCCGCAAAGGGCGGCTCCGCGCTCGGTCTCATCCGCAGCGCGAACACCGTCTCGCACCTGCCGCTGCTCATCGACGACTTCGCCCCGGACGGCAACGCCAAGCAGGCGCAGAACCGCCTCGGCGAGCTCGCCCGCATGCGGTTCAACTCCACCGGGCGCAAGGTCTCGACCCAGCGCGGCGGAGTGCGCGAGGACCGCCCGATCGAGGCGAACCTGATCACCACGGGTGAGCTCACCGCGACCGGCTCCGCCGACACCCGCATCCTCAACATCCCGCTGCACCCGCAATCCGTCGACAAGGGCAAGGCCCTGTTCGCCCGACTCGAGTCCCGCAGCTACCGCGCCGCCCGCGCGCTTCTCGGCTCCTCGCTGATCCACTGGGTTGCCCAGCACCGCGACCAGATGCTCGAGGAGATCCAGGCCGCCATCGAAGGCGACACGAGCTCGCCGCTGGCCACCGACACCTACTGGGAACGCCGCCTCGCCGACCTGCCCCACGACTCCGGCGTCCGCAACCGCCTCGAGAACATGGCCGTCGACCTCGACCGCGGGATCTACATCATGCTCAAGATGCTCCGCGAGTACGGGGCGATCACCACCGACGAGGCCAACGAGTTCTACGCCTGGGCGCGCGATGGGATCTACGACGCCGTCGCACTGCAGGACTCCGCCTCCTCCGACGCCGGCGAACTGCTGCTCGCGTTCCTCCGCGAAGCGCTGATCTCCGGCGGCGCTCACCTGAGTACCCAGCACGGCGATGCCCCCGACGACGCAGCCAGCCTCGGCTGGGTCAACCAGAGCGCCGGCGAGATGCCGCAGTGGCGTCCCATGGGCGCCCGGATCGGCGTCATCGTGGGGGAGGGCGATGCGCAGCGCGTCTACCTCATCCCCTCCGTCGCGATCGGCGTCGCCAACACCGTCGCCAGCCGCGCCGACGAGGTCTTCTCCGAGACCACCCACTCGATCGCCAGCAGCTTCGAGAGTCACGGATGGCTCACCAAGGACCACGAGGGCAAGCGCTCCGGTGCTCGGCGCATCGGCGGCCAGAAGATGCGCGTCTGGGATCTGCCACTGTCCGCCCTCCTGGGCTCCGACAACGACGATGACGACCCCACCACCGACCGCGACGGCAACCCCGACCCGGACACCAACCCCGGCCTGTTCGACATCGACCCCTCCGGCCCCATCGCTCCGACCGACGAGCCCCCGGTCGACGAGGAGCCCCCCGTCGACGAGTACCCCCCGACCGACCCGTACCTCGCCAACGAGTCGACCGACCCCGTCGACGACGTCGCACCCGCAGCGGCCGCGGCCCCCGTCGACGCCCCGGCGCCCGCCCCCGCAGCAGCTGCGCCGGCGGCTGCGCCGGCCGCACGACGCGGCGCGTTCCGCGCTTCGGTCGCGGTCCTGCACACCGATGGGGTGTGGCTGCCTGATGGCAGCCGCGTCGACCTCGAGGAGCCGATCGTGCACGCCGGGCAGGTGGCGCTGCTGGCTTCCAAACTTTCCCTCGGCACACAGATCAACACTGGCCCGAGCAAGCTGCGGCGCACCGAGCGCGGCCAGATCTACATCACCCACGACTACGCACTGACCCTCGGGATTCCCTTCGACAAGCTGCCCACCCCGATGGCATTCCAGTACCGCGAGAAGCTGCAGGCAGCCACCGCCGGCACCCCGTTCATCGCCGACGCCCGCACCGCCGGATTCCAGGTCTCCGGCAAGGACTCCCTGGACCCCAGCATCGAGGTCTGGCACGACGACAACCCCGAGCTCGGAGTGCTCATCGGGTTCCTGCCCGCACTGCCGCCGGCGTTCCAGCAGGTCATCCTCGCCGACGACCCCAGCCCGCTCGACGTCGCCGACCGGCTGCAGCGGTTCAGCGGGGCGCTGCGCTTCCCCTACCGCAAGACCCCCTCGAGCACCGGCCTGGATCTCGCGTTCGCGCTGCACCCCCGCACCGAGCGTGAGCGCCTCTTCGAGTCCTGCGAGTCACCGGCCGTGCTCCGCGAGGCCGGCCACGCCGAAACCGACCTCGACTGGCAGCGCACCCTCACCCCCGACGAGCAGCAGCACAGCTGGGTGCACGCCTTCGACCGGGGCGGCTCCTACCTCGCCGCCGTCGCCGGCCTCGAGGTCGGCATCGGATCTCCCACTCACCACCCCGAGCCGCTGCCGTTCACCAAGCTCCCCGGCTACTGGAACATCACCATCCCCGAGGACGGCCACCGGCTCACCCCCAACCTGTTCAGCCCCCGCGGCGTGACCGGACAGGCCACCCCCGGCACCCGCATCTGGGTCGCGACGCCCACCATGGAGCTCGCTGCCGAGCTCGGCGTCGAGCCGGAGATCCACGAGGCCTACCTGTGGCATGAGAAGGGCCGCATCTTCGACACCTGGCAGAAGCGCATGCGCGAGGCCCGCCAGCTGCTGGACACCGACAACCCCAACGACCAGATCGCCCGCGACCTGCTCAAGAAGGTCTACGTCTCCGGTCTGGGCATCATGGCCAGCGACCTGCACCGCAACGGCCGCCTCGGCTACGCCCCCCACCGCTACGACCACATCATCGCCAAGGCCCGCGCGAACATCCTGCGCCGCGTGTTCCAGATCGGCCGCGACACCGGCCGCTGGCCCGTCGCGATCAGCAAGGACACCCTCGTCTACACCAGCCCCACCCTCGACGCCGAGGCCTCCTGGCCCGGCAAGCCCGAGCACTACGGCCGCGGGCTCGGCAGCTTCAAGTACGAAGGCTCCGCCGCTCTCTCCGAGCACGCGAAGTACTTCACCGGCCAGGCACGCCCCTACGAGGGTAAGAACGACCTCTCGGAGATATTCTGATGCTCGACGACAGCGCCTCCGACGCGATCGCCCAGCGCAACGCGCTCTTCCGGTTCTTCACCGGCCAGGACTACTCCACCGTCTCCTCCTCGCCGGGGAGCATGCTGCGCTACCTCTACGCCGGCAAGAGCGACCGCCACCCCATCGACACCAAGACGGCCGCGGCCCGCCTCGGCGTCTCCCAGCGCACCGTCCAGCGCTGGATCAAGGGCGACTCCAACCCGCGGCCCGAGCTCCTCAAAAAGCTCACCGACCGCACCCGCCAGACCGTCACCACCAAGCGCGGCCGCACCCAGATGGCCAAGCGTGCGAAGGAAGCCCTGCCCGGCGATCGCCGCACCCTCATCGTGCACGGCGTGCAGGGACTGTCCGCCGACCCCCAGGACATGGGCTACAACCGCAACGGGAACAGCTACATCCACCTCACCGACGACGAACAGCGCGGCCTCATCGACGCCTGGGGCAACGGCGGCGACACCGGCGCCCTCAGCTACCTCGAGGGCATCTACGCCCAGCCCGGCCGCTACACCGACTCCGGCACCTGGCGCTTCCACGGCGTCGACGGAATGCAGTGGCGCTGAGCCACACACCGTAGCCGCGCGTCGACGCTGCGCGATCGCCCCGATCCGGGCTACTGTTGTGTATGTCACATGCACTCAACTTTCACGGATAGGGAGGGACAGCAGATGACCACGACGATCAGCGGCCGCGGCCGCGCCTCCCACGAGGAGCAGCAATGAGCCTGCACCCCGCCGAGACCGCGCGATTCCTCACCGACCTGCAAGAGCACATCGAGAACGTGACCACGTTCTACATCCCCCAGGACGAGCTCACCACCGTCCTGCAGCGCATGGCCGAGGACGGCCACCGAGATATCCCCACGACCTAGGAGCAGCACCCCATGGCCAAGAACAATCCCGTTCAGCAGATCGCCGGCGCCGAGCTCGTCGGCTACGACTACTTCGCCAAAGAACTCGACGTGCAGCTGCGCACCATCTACGCCTACGCCAGCGAGACCAACGCGCAGCGCCTCGAGAACTTCCCCCGCCCCATCACCCCCGCCGGACACCGTCAGCCCCTCTTCGACAAGGCCGACGCCGACCGGTTCATCGCCGAGCGCCGCGCCGGCAGCACCACCGGCAAGGGCCGCGTGAAGGCCCGCCCCCTCACCAAGGCCCAGCGGGCCGCGGTGCCCGCGGCCGCGAAGATCCTCGGCCGCGAGATCGACCTGCGCGATCGCGTGGCCCTCCGCGCAGCGATCTACGACGACCTCGCCCTGCCGGTCATCGCCACCAGCGAGAAGGCCCAGGTGCCGGCCGTCGACACGGCCACGATCAAGAAGCTCTACAAGCAGACCGAGCACCCGTTCCTGCAGCAGCTGCTCATCTACCGCGGCGTCGACGTCACAGCCGGCTGACACCATCGAGAACCCGATGACCGACCCCACGCCCCTCTGGCGAACCACCGAGCACGCGGATCTCACCGTGCTCGAGCAGGCCTGGGGCGCGCACCGGCTATCGCAGATCCTCGGCGCCGCACTGGGCAGCTACAACCGCCGCGGCAACGTCGACGCACGCACCGCCGGCGCGGTCCTCGGTGTCACCGAGGGCACTATCCGCCGATGGGTGCGCAACGGCGTGCCCGCGAGCAAGATGCAGGCCGTCATCGACCTCGTGCGGCCGCCGCAGGGCGCTTTCGAGCTCGAGCACTCCGACCTCATCGTCGCCCGCCAGAACCTCGCGATCGTCACCGCCGACCCTCAGAAAGGCGCCGACCTCTGGGGGCACAAGGGGTGGCTCGACCGCCACGACCTCGCGATCGTCAAGATCGCCGGCGCACCCGTGATGGTCGCGCGCATCGCCCGCCACGACCGCTCCGCCACCGCACAGCGCAACATGCTGCAGGGCGGTCTGAAAGACGCTCACGGCCACTACCTCCCGCCGGCGGAGATCCTCACCTTCCCCAACTACTTCGCCGCCACCATCGCCCGCCTCGAGATCCTCGAGGACGTCTACCCGTTCCGCGTGCAAATGCCCGAAGGCAAGCTCTCCCGAGGCGGCTCCAAAGCGTGGCTCGCCGAGGCACCCCGCAAACCCCTGAGCTCCTACCGCCGCAACCCCCGCCGACGCACCCGGAGCAAGGCCCAGGTCGGCGTTCGCCCCGCCACCGATTGACACCTGCCCGCGGGTTCTCTGAGCGCGCCGCGTACATGGTGGACGTGACAGCCAACCAACGCCTCCGCCGCATCACCCGCACCGCTCGAGCCATCGCCGACCTCGCACGAGAGCTCACCCGCATCCTCGCGTGGGCCTGCGCAGCTGGCCTCGTCATCGCCGCCGCGAGCTCGAGCGGGGGAGTGGACCTGCTGGTGACCATGCTCGAGCTCGCCGGCAGCATCCGGCGCTGACCCCCGGCACCCCAACCGGCTCGGCTCGGCGCGCAGCGCCGAACCTCACAGCCACGACCAGGCCACCCCACGAGGGCACCCCGGTGCAGCGCCCGGCTTGCCGGGTGCCGGGGCCTGGGCGCGCAGCGCTCAGCCTGCATCCGCAGG